>PWQI01000193.1 GCA_003556805.1 Trueperaceae bacterium
CCATGCCTACGGTCAGGCCGCCGAGGCCGAGCAGCGCGACGCCGAGGGCGGCGCCGATGAGAAGGTCGACGACGCTTCCGAAGGGCAGCCGCAGGGCGGTGCCGATCCACGCCGAGAGCGCCACCAGCCCGATACGTGCTCCCCAACCGAGCGCCAACCTGAGGGTGTCGCCGCGAGGCCGATCCGTGCCTGAAGACCCATGGTTGGGTGCGTACGACGAGGTGCTCATGGCCTCATCCTGGCCGCTCGGCGAGCGCAGCGCCAGTGACGACGGGACCGGCCCGTTGCGTGGCCGGTCCCGTCGGTCCCGTCGTGTGACATGTCGAGGCGGCGGGGGCCGCCGCGGTTACTGTCCGGCGCCTGGCCGGAAGGTGGGCGTGGTCGGGTCGAGTTCGAGGTCGCCGCCGCCTCGCACCACCTCGACCATGTCGGCGTCGACGAGGTGGGCCTCGTTCTCCCAGGCGTTGCGGACGTACGAGGCGATCAGCGCGATGTCGGCGTTGCCGAGGCTCCCTGCGAAGGCGGGCATGCCGGCGCGACCGTTGAGCAAGATGCGCAGCAGTTCGTCGGCGTTGCCTTGCACGAAGGCGTTCTCGGCCAGGGCGGGGAAGGCTCCGGGGATGCCGGCACCGCTCGCCTGGTGGCACGCCGCGCAGTTCCGCTGGTAGGCGGCCTCACCGAGCTCGAACCAATCGTCGGGGAGATCGACCTCGACCGCCTCCGGCTCGTCCACTCCCTCGCGCACCTCGGCGACGAACTCCGCCTCGATCGCGTCGGCGTCATTGCCCCAACTGCTGCGCACGTGCGTCAGCACGGCGGCGATGTCGGCGTCGTCGAGGATCGACGCGAACGCCGGCATCGCAGCACGGCCGCTCAGCATCAGTTCCACGAGCTCACGCTCGTCGCCCTGGACGAACTCGTTGTCCGCCAGCGCCGGGAACGTGCCGAGCCCCTGCCCCTCGGGTTGGTGGCACGAAGCGCACTGCGCCGCGTAGACCTCGGCGCCGTCCTGCGCGAACGCCGACCCGGCGAGGGCCAGCGCGCACGCAAGGAGTGCGTGGGACAAGAGACGGTTCACGCCCGCGAGACGCCAGCCAGGCCTCGCGCCTGGGCGTGTTCATGGAGCTTCTCGACCTGGATCCAAGCGGACTCGATCGCTCCGGACATCCAGCCGGTCATGTAGCTCAGGTGCTCACCGGACAAGAAGGTGCGGCCATCGGGCTCGAGAAGCCGCGGGTAGTGGTCGCGGCGAGCGTCGCCCGACCAGCTCGCCCAGCCGCCGAGGCTGTAGGGCACGAGGTGCCAGGCGACCGAGAAACCGGCTTCGAACTCGCGCTCGTAGACGTCTCCGTGGACCTTCTTGCCGAGATCGATGGCGTACCGGATGCGCTCTTCGGGGGACATGCCGCTGACTTCGACGGCCGTACCGCCGAAGTTGTAGTACGCGAGCACGGTCCCCTTCTGGCCCTGCCAGTCGTACGACGGGTAGGTGATGTTGCTACCGATGTTCGTGGTCGTGTGACCGCCGTAGATGAAGTCGTCCTCTTCCCAGAAGCGGCGGCCGAACTGCAGGCCCATCTTGCCGGTGGTGGCATACGAGGGAGCCTGGATGGCGGTGGCGAAGTCCTCCGAGAAGTTCGCCGGGATCTGGCTCAGGACCGAGAGCGGGATGGTGCAGATGCAGTAGTCGCCCTCCACCTCGCGGGTCTCGCCCGTGCGCATGTTCTCGACGGTGATGACGACGCCGTCGTCGTTGGTCTGGATCTCCTTGACCTCGTGGCTGTAATGGATCATGTGACCCACGTGCCGCTCGAAGCCCTTGGCGATGGCGTCCATGCCGCCTTCGGGCTCGAACATGGTGTTCTTCTGCGTGTGCGCCTCGACGGCCCGGAAGCCGTTGATCACGCTGTTGCGCAGCAGGTCGCTGAAGTTGTGCGGATCCGACGGTACGCCTGGATTGTCGTGGGCGCCAGGGTCTTCGTCGTAACCGCGGCCGGCGACGCCGCGGTACTCCAGTGCGTCGCGGTTCAGGCCGCCGTGGAGCACGAGGTAGTTGATCAGGCGCTCGCGGTCGTCCTCGGTCAGTTCCTCGTCGAGCGCGCCTTGGTCGACGGCCTTCGCGAGCAACTCGCTGGTGTAGCCGCCCATGTCGGCCCTGAACTCGCGGCGCCGGCGGCGCTCACCCGACCACGGGTTGCCGTCCTCCTCGCGGTAGTCCCAGGCGTTGTCGTTGTCGTTGACCATGATGTGCAGCGGAACCCCGAACTCCTTGGTGTAGTGCAGCGTGGAGCGGTGATGGTACGGGATGCGCCACGGTCCGTGGTTGATGTACTGCCCCTCGTCGAACAGCGCGCGCTGCGTCACCCCGGTGACCTCGGTGAGGGTGAACCCGCGGCGGGCCGTCTGCACGCGGCCGCCGGCGTAGTCACGCGCCTCGAGGATGGGCGTCTCGTAACCGAGTTTCGAGAGTTCGTACGCCGCCGTCATGCCGGCGAGGCCGGCGCCGAGGATGATCACGCGCTTGCCGTCCGCGCGGCCGTCGAGGCTGGGCGGCGCTTCTGCGCTCTGCGCGCTCGCCATCCCCCACGCGTCCATCGCGCCG
>PWQI01000378.1 GCA_003556805.1 Trueperaceae bacterium
CCGCCGTCGCGTTCGGCGTCGACGGCATGTTGATGGCGGGCGTCGTGTTGGCGCTGATCGCGCTCGGCTGGAGCCCACTCGCCGCCGCGCAGACCGGCGGTGCGTTGCTGGCCACCCGGAAGGTCGTCCAGATCGTGGTGTCGGCGCTCGCTGGGCGCGCCGGCGAGCGGCTCGGGGTCGACCGCGCGGTGCGCTCGGGCACGCTGCTGACGGCGCTGTCCCTGGCCGTGATGGCGGCCGCTCCGTGGCAGCCACAGCTGCTGCTCGTCGGCGCCGTGGCCGCGATGATCGCGGCCTCGCTGGTGGTGACGCTCGTCCCGGCCGTGGTCGCAGGTGGCGGCACGAGGTCCCGCCTCGCCCAACTGGCCTGGCTCGCCAACGCGCGCGACCTGGGCGCGGCGCTCGGAGCGGCCGCCGCCCCGCTCGCCCTGATGGGCGCCGCGCACGCCGGCGCCGTGAGCCTCACGTTCGGCCTGGCCGCGGCGCTCGTGCTGGTCGCCCTGATCGCATGGCGGCGCTCACAGAGACGCGAGGCGTGTACCGAGGACTGACCCCGCAACCGGTTCCGAACCGTGGAGCGTGGCAACGTAAGCCCTATGGACGAGCACGTGACGCAGACGGTGCATCCTCGCGACGGCACGGGGGACGGAAGGCTGGAGGGGACGGTGGACGGCCGCGACCTCGGCCGCCGTGCGCTCGAGCTGGTGGAACGCGTCTGCGCAGCCGGGCCTCGGCCCCAGCAGAGCGCCGGCCTGGCCCGCACCAGGCGGCTGCTCCGCGACGCGCTCGAGGACGCCGGGGTGGCGCCGTACCACGGCTCCGAGTTCGAGGCGCGCGACGCGAGCGGCGTCGTCAACCTGCTGGGCGTCGTGCCGGGCCGCGAGCGCCACCTGCGGCCCCTGCTGCTCGCCACCCACTACGACGGTCCCCCAGCCTCGCCTGGCGCGGGCGACAACGCCGCTGCCGTCGCCCTGATCGTCACCCTCGCACCGCGGCTGGCGGCCGCGCGCTTCGACCGCGACGTGGTCATGGCGCTCCTCGACCGTGGCGACGTCACACGGCCTCCGGAGCTGCCGCACGGCGCAGATGCGTTCATGCGATCGCATCGCCGCCACGACCTCAAGGCCGCGCTGCTCGTCGACCGCATCGGTCATGCCGTGACCACCGACGTCGGGCCGGCCCTGCTGGCTGTCGGCGTCGAGAGCGAGCCGCGGCTCCCGGCCGTGCTGGCCTCGATCGCCGCGCTCCCTCGCTGGGTCGCCCCGGTCGCTCGGCACCGTCTCGGCGCCGCCCCGGCGGCCGACGTCTTCCGCACCCACGAGACGCCCTACCTGTGGGTCACGGCCGGCCGCGCCCCGCACCACCGCGGCGCCGACGACCGCCCCGAGCGTCTCGACGAAGCGACCCTGAGCCACACCCTCGACACCGTCCAGGCATTGCTCGCGGCGCTGGCGCGCACGCGCCTACCGGGCCCGTACGTCGATCACGACATCGGCGAACTCGAGCGCCGGGCGTGGCAGCCATGGCAACGGCCCGGCCGCGACGGGGACGGTACCGTCGACGCCCTGCGCCTGGCGCTGCCGCGACTCGAAGCGTCCGGCCTGGGAGCGGTGCCGGACTAGCCGGACGCGCGTGGCGACGCATCGTCGCCGCTGACCGGCTCACCCCACGACGCGAACTCGTCGCGATGCGTCAGGAGCAGCACCTGGCGTCGGCGCGCCAACGCTTGGAGCATGCCGCGCGCCTGGCGCAGGCGCGACGCGTCCCAGTGCGCGAAGGGATCGTCCAGCACCAGCGGGAGCGGCACGTCGGAGGCGACGGCGTCGAGCACCGCGAGCCGCAGCGCCAACGCCAGTTGGTCGCGGGTGCCCTGCGAGAGCTGCGCGGGCAACGCGACGTCGCCGCTGACCTCGACGACGCTCGCCGCGAACGCGTCGTCGAGCCGCACGCGACGGCCGATCTGGGACGACACGTCTGCCAGGAGCGCACCCGCCCGCTGCTCCAGGCGCGCGCGGTGCTCCTGTGCGAACGCCCCGATGCTGGCCGCGAGGGCCTCGTGCGCGAGCGCGAGGGCCGCCACCTCCTCACGCACCGCTGCGGCCTCGGCACGTCGCTCGCGACTCGCGTCGAGCAGCGCCGCGACGTTGACGCTCTCGGCGCCCTCGCTCGCCGCCACGCGTCGTTGCGCCTCGAGCAGGGCGGCTCGCGCCTCGCGCTCGGCCGCAGCCGCGTCCGCGGCCGCCGCCTCGACGCGCTCGAACGCGACCGAGGCGTCGTCGAGCCGCGCCGCCGGCAGGTCCGGGTGGCGCTCGACCAACGCCCGCCAGGCACCCTGGGCGGCGCCGACGGCCAGCTCCAACGGCTCAATGCGCGCGGCCAGGTCGGCGTGGCGCGCCGCCGATTGGCTGCGCAGGTGCGCCCGATGCTCGCGCTCCGCCTCGCCCACGCGCCGCTGTGCAGCACGGATCGCCGCGAGGTCCGTCGCGACGCGCTCGGCGTCGAGCCAACCGACCACGCGTGGTCCTGCCCCAGCCGCAGCGACCGCGTTCGCGGCCACGTCGGCGTCCGCTCCTGCGTCGCTCGACCACGCCCGG
>PWQI01000456.1 GCA_003556805.1 Trueperaceae bacterium
ACGTGGTGAGCAGGGGGAGGTGTGTCGTGGTCAGCCTCAGGTACACGCTCTTCGTCGCCGGGCTCTACGTTGCTGCTCTGTCGATGAGCGGCAGCCACGCCAACACGTTGTCGTTCACGTGGTTCGCCGGCGACGCCGGATCCGGCTGGGTCGGCGCCGCCCACGCTACCGGCGCAAGATCGGCGCAACAGGAGTTCGTGCGCGCCATGCACGTGCTGTCCGAGATCTTCGACGAGCCGCCGACGCTCTGGGGCGTGGTGAGCGACCGGAACGACACCATCGCCCAGATGCCGTTCCTCGGCGTGTTGCGCGGCACACGCATCGCCGGTCTCGCCGTCGCCTCGGTTCGCGGGGGTGAGAGTACGATCGGCGTCGCCTTCGACGACGCCTCGCTGGCGCCCTTCACGATGGACGGGCTGGTTCGACAGCTCGGGCAACACGTGGCGTTGATCGCCCCGCCGGAGGCGCTGCAGTCGGAGGTCTGGGAGCGCCACAGGTTCGTCGACGGAACCGGGCACGTGAGCGTGCCGCGGGGCTGGACGCTGCAGTTCGCGCAGGAGGGTCGGGTCCAGGTGGGGGGACCGAAGGACGAGAGCGTGACGCTGTCGTGGTACCAGACCCCGTGGCTACCGGAATGGACGACACCTTGGACCGCATCGATGCCGCGCACCATCATCGCCCCCTATCAGGATCCGGTCACCGCCATCCAGACGATCTGGCCGACGGCGGTCAGTTGGACCGGGAAGGCGATGACGGTCGGCCGCGTCCTCTGGCACACCAACCACCCCTCCCAGCGTGGCGAGCTCAGTGCGTCGATGCTGTGGGAGGAGACCTGGGAGGGCCGCCCGTACCTCGCCTACGGCTACGTCCACACGGCCAACGTCGGCATCCAATGGCTGTTCTACATCGACTCGGTCCGGGCGCCCACCGAGGTCTTCGCCGAGTCCTTCCCGACGATGATCGGCATCTGGAGCAGCTGGACGATCGAGCCCGAACTCTACTGGTCGCGGATGCAGAACGCCATGAGGAACATCGCCGAGGCCGGCGACATACTCTACGAGTCCATGCTTGACACCTCGAGACGCCGTGAGGCCCGGATGTACGACTGGTCGGAGGCCTACCGCGGCAGCGCCGTCGTTCGCGACACGAGGACGGGCGAAGAGAGGCCGGCCGACTTGGCCTTCGTGCAGGAGACCGTCGACGGCCTGAACCAGGCGGCAGGGTACGCCGTCTACGAGTACATCCCGATGCGAGAGTGGTGGCAGGGTCGCTGATCGGCGAGGCGACGACGCGCGCTGCGGCCACGCCGCGATCGCATCGCGTGACCGTCTCAGCGGCTTGCGCGGTGGGCATCGACGACCTCGGCACGCGACCTCGACTCGCGGGGCCTTCGTCGGATGCCTCGCGCTTCAGGAGGCGTACATGACGCGTCATCTCCCCTTCCTGGCGGCCCTGATCCTCGGCGTGGCGGTGGCGCAGCTGCAGTTCACCGTGTACCAGAGCGCCGACCTCGCGTACAGGATCAGCTATCCGAGTGACTGGACGCTCGACGTAACGTCGGACGGCGACTACCTCCTCATCGAGCCTCCCGAGCGCAGCGAAGCGTACGGTCGGGTGTTCATCGAAATGTTCGTCGAGGAGCCGTGGCACGAGACCCTGGACGCAGCCGTCGACGAACTGCTCGATGAGCTGTGGGAGGACTTCACCAGCCTGCGTGTCCTGGCCCGCACCCCGATGCTCGACCTCGGTACCGCCGCCTACCTCCTCGACGTCGGTGGCACCGACCCCTCGGGTCGGGACATCATCCTGCGCATCGCAGTCGCGCTCCACGAGGGCCGCGCGTACGTCCTGCTGTTCGAGGCGATGGCCACCGAGTTCGCCCGGTACGAGCCCGTGTTCAACGAGGTGCTCGCCACGTTCACGCTCCTCGGTGGAGCCGAACCCGTGCCCAGCGTGGCGTCCGACTTCACGGGAAGGTTCCTCGACGACGAGTTGACGCTCACCCTCGAGCCCTCGGCGGTCGGCGGAGCGGCGCCCGGGACCCGCTCGTTCCAGGGGACGCTGCGCTATGGCGGTCAGGACTTCCCCGTCACGGCCACGCACGACGCACGAGAGAGCCGCCTCACGGGGACCTTCATGAGCGCCGGCAGTCACCTCCCGTTCACGGCCACCTTGTCCGGCGACACGCTCACGTTCACGACCGGCGGCGCCGACTTCGATCTCGTCAGGCAGGTGGAGGAGTAGCCGGAACCGTCCTGCAACCCGCACGTTCCGGGATCGTGCTGCCACACCGCGGAGACCATCGGCCATGAAGTACACCCGGTTCCATCACCTCGCCGCACTCGTCCTCTTGGTCAGCGCGTTCCATCTCGCGTCTGCCGAGTGGGAACAGCTCGGCCCGAACTACTTCGTCGCAGGTATCCCCGCCGACCAGTTCGAGTTCTTCGCCGCACCGGACGTCGCGGGGCGGCAGCGCCAGCAGAACTGGTGCTGGGCGGCGACGATCCAGATGGTGCTCAACTTTCATGGGCTCTACGTCACGCAGGAGCAGATCGTCGAGCGCATCTTCGGTCACCTGGTCGACGCTCCCG
>PWQI01000381.1 GCA_003556805.1 Trueperaceae bacterium
AAACGCCCAGTGCCAAAGCAAAACGAACCACAACGCCGAAACTTCGTGGATAACGATTGCTTCCGCGAAAGGCCAGTTCATTATCCATTTGCAGGGCATCAGGTATACCATGGCTGGCCCAAAAATCGGCAATAGACCGGACGATCCCGGCAGAAGCCTTGCTGCGAACCGGCTCCACCGAACAACTCCGCGAACAGGTGTCGATGATATTCACACTGTAAAATCGCCCATGACCTTTGAGCCAGCGCGGCCCAACCAGGTCCATTTGGTGGCTATGAATGAATAATTCCGGATACTCTTTGTTCGATTTACGTCTGGGTTCAATCTTATTCAGCCCATAACGCCTGATAATCCGGTTAATAGTCCACACCGGCGGCGGGTCGATACCTTGACGGCGAAGTTCATAGCTAATGGCGATCGCTCCGGTTTGAGCTATGCGCTGTTTTTCCAAGTTTTTACGAGCATCCAGAACCTGCTTTTCCACAGATTTGTCAACTTTTGTGGGTCTGGTTTTCGGAGCTCTGGATTGATCCATAAACCAGCCTTGTTGACCATTAGCAGCCTTGTAACGCTCAAACCAACTGTAAAACCATTGTCGGCTTTTGCCCAATGAATTCACAATACTGGTTATGTTTTCTCCCGCCAGTTGGCGGTCAATAGCTTGTTTTCGCTTTTCGTATTCGTTCATCGTGTTTTTGATGAACGCTACGACTTTTTCAGTATATCAAAGAACTACATGGTTCAACCACAGAGTGTCAACCATGTCATGCTACGAAATGTGTCAACTATGTTGTGCTATCTATCAATTATGGTTTAAAGTTCCGGACAAGGCATAATCATGGATAATAAACCAATGCGTACTTATTCACAAGTATGAGGAAGATATCCGCTGGTGGACGTATTCAACTTTTTAGCAGTGATTCTGGACACCAACCAGGTATTGTCAATCATGGCTGGTCATGTTTTTACAACAAGCCAAACGCTTTTAGGAATACCTGATTTACATACTATGCCCTCAGTGATGGCACCCATGCGATATTTATCCCGAAGAAATAGGATAAACGTGCAAAAGCTGTATGTCAGAAACCGATACTGGCACCGCCGTCGACAGGGATAATGGCTCCTGTTATAAATTTTGCGGCAGGCGAGCAGAGAAACGCGGCCGTCCAACCGATGTCTAAAGGTTCACCAAAGGTTTGCATGGGTGTGCGGTTCAGTATCTTTTGTCGGCGAGGTTCATCATCATTCAGGGCCTTTAGAAGCATGGGAGTTTCGATCCATCCGGGAGCAATTGCATTGACACGGATACCCTTATCAGCAACTTCAGAAGAAAGTGCTCGCACCATTCCCACATAGGTGGTTTTTGCTACCGAGTAAGCAAAAACTTGGGGAATGCCGAGAAATGATGTCATGGAAGCCGTGAAAAGAATATTACCGTGGCCTCGTTTGATCATCAATGGTATTACTGAACGAACCAGTGCATGTGCTCCCAAAACGTGGGTGTCGATTACCTCACGGAACTCTTGTATGGATGTTTCTGCTGCTGTCTTTTTAAGATGTACCCCGGCATTGTTAATCAGAATGTCAAGACTTCCATGCGATTTGTAAACGGAATCCAGAAGTGATTCAGACTGATCGAAATCGGTGATGTCCTGAACACGATAATCGGAAAGGGGGCCAATGGTTTTGCATGAACGGATCAGGGTTTCTTTGCATCTGCCAACCAACACTACTTTGGCGCCACAGGCTCCGAGGCATTGGGCCATGGCAAGACCCAAACCTGTTCCGCCGCCGGTTATTAAAGCCACTTCGCCATCAAGCGAAAAAGCTTTTCTGGGGTCAATTGGAGACGGATTTTTATATTTTGAGCCGGATGTCATTTGGGCAAATAGTGATATTTTAGAAGACGGCAACGGGTTTTCGGTGGAGATGTGTCCTGGTGCTCGTAAGGGTTATATATTCGTTATGAACGAGGAATTCGGTTTTCAAAGATTTTACAAAGGAAGTACACGTGGCAAGGTGCAGAGGCAGAGCGAATGAATTCACAGTTAGCGGACTTTGGTATTTGCACCACCTCTATCCAGGTTCACATCCATGTCAGGTTTGTTGGTTATCCATGCACCGGATGTGAAATCCGGAAAATCAATAGAGTTGGATCTGTGAAGGACAGACCATTCACTTAAAGGGACAACCGCACTCAAGCTTGCCGCTTCATAAACATCCTGGTCGAGAGGAAGCCCGTTGCGAAGACAGTCGATAAGGCGCCAGAGTAATTGCAAGTCAGCTCCCCAATGACCGCTGCCTTTTGCTATCTCACCCATTTTTTTGAATATTTCCGGTGTATATTTTTCTTTTAACGATTCAAACTCATCTTGAGAAACCCATTCATGTTCCCCAGCGGAAAAACGGGGTGGTTGTGGATCATATAATGCAGCTCCTTTTGTACCATGAATGCCATGAATCAGGTTATGTGGCGATGGGGTGGACGCGTCATGTTGCAGCATGATAGTCCGCCCTTTTTTAGTACGGATAGTGGTCACATTCATATTGCCCCGATAATCATGACCTGTAAATGGTTTGTAAAAATCATC
>PWQI01000321.1 GCA_003556805.1 Trueperaceae bacterium
CTCGTCGTCCATGGTTTCGGCGTGCCACACGTTCACCTGATCATCCTGCCGCAGCACGAACCTTCCGACATCATCTCTGGAAGGCACGCTCAGATCGAGGATGGCAAGATCGTGTACTCGGAAGAAGGTCTTCCCATCTGGTCTCGCGAGAGACTCGACGCGGTGGCAGAGCGCATCCGGGTCGAGCTAGCGAGAGGCCCCACGACGTAGACCGATCAGCATTGCTGCACGTCCTCGACATCGCGCACACGAGGAGGCGACGCGGCGTGGCGAGACGTCGTCTACGGTGCTGAGAGCGTTGCGGTATGCGATGGTCCTGACACTGGTGGCGTTGGCGACGATCACACGATCGGCCAGCCACGCGTCGGCGCTGGGCTCTCGCGTGTCCGATCCGGCTGTCCATGCCGCCGAGGGCACGAGCCCCGGGATGCAGCGCACACCCTGTGCATCACATGGCGTCGTCTGCAGGCGATGCCACCACGCGCGCGACCCGCAACCTCACCGGGCTCAGCCAGAACGGTCGCGTGTCCCGGATCCCTACGGCGCCAGCGAGCGACACGTGATCCGGACGACGCCCTCGACCAGGTTGACGGACCCGGCGCAGCCGAACACGGTGTGGTTGAGGAAGGCATGCTGTGGCGCCATCGTCTGGAACCACGCGGCCCCATGGGCCGGGATGTCGACGTCCTGGGGCTCGAACTCAGGATCGAGCAGCATCTCGGGCATCCCCGGCATCGGTTCACCCAAGTAGCCTTGCATCGTCATGGAGACCGTGACGCCGTCCGGATGCACGGCGACCCCGCGAACGTCCATCACACCGACGCCATCGTGCCGATAGTGCAGGTAATCGGTGCTTGTCACCGTGGCACCGGCGAGGCGTCCGTCCGTGATGGTACCGCTGGTGTGACCGTCCAGCCGTAGGCCCTCCGGCACCAACCCGACGAAGTCCTGACCGACGATCCGAAATTCCATCACCATGTACGGCGCCTCGGTTGCATCCTCGGCGGTGGCGCTGCCCACGATGGCGATCATCGCAGCCATCATGGCGGTAGGCAGGAGCCTCATCATCACAACCTCCGGTCCTGCGCGGTGACGCGCAGGGTGTGAGCGCGTGTGGTCTGCCTCGCGTGTGGTGTCACCTTCACGTGTTCTCCCGGCACCAAGGGGACGTCAACGGCGCAGCGTTGGTCAGGATCCCGCGTCATCGTGGCGACAGCGAGTTCCCACCGACGCACCGATCGAGGCTGGCCGGTCCCCGTCGTGAGCCGGCCAGGCCCTTCGCCACGACCATGTGTACGCGGGCGTTCCATGAGCGTTCCGCGTGTGGCACCATGTCCGTTCGACGAGCGTCTCCTCCTGCGTCAACGACGGTCGAACCGGCGGACACGGCGCCGCTGATAGCGCACCGGCGTACCGGGCCAGCCCGTACGCGGCGCGGGCCCCGAGCCGGCATGGGGTGCTCGCCGACATCCCGCATCAGCATCGGCGACGCCCCTGACCCCAAACGATCGAGAGGAGCGATGCGATGATCCACACACACGCAACGACGCCGAACACGACCGTCTCCCGGGACGGCACCGAGATCGGATACTTCTCCAGCGGCGACGGACCACCGCTGGTGCTGGTCCACGGTGGACTCGGGGACCACACCCGTTGGGGCGCCCTGCTCCCCTATCTCGAACCGCACTTCAGCGTCCACGCCATGGACCGCAGGGGTCGAGGCGCGAGTGGCGACGGACCGACCTATGCGCCCCAGCGGGAGTTCGAAGACGTCGCTGCCGTGATCGATGCGGTTGCGGAGGCCTCCGGCCGACGCGTCGACGTCTACGGGGTCTCCAACGGTGCCACGTTCGCGCTGGGTGCGGCGCCGCTCACGACGAACATCCGCCGGCTGGCCCTGTACGAACCCGGCATCTACGACGCTCAACAGATGATCACACCGGAGTTGAGCGGCCGGTTGGACTCGCTGCTCGCCTCGGGCGACGCCGAGGCTCTGGTGGAGGCGTTCTTCCGCGACGTACTCGAACTCGACGACGACGACATCGCCACGATGCGCGCCCAGCCGTCCTGGTCTGCGCGCGTGGCGGCAGCGCCCACCTTGCCCCGGGAACTGCGCAACGCCCCGGACGAGCTGTTCGACGCCTCACGCGCCGCGACGGTGAGCGTTCCGACGCTCCTGCTCCAGGGGAGCGAGAGCCCCGAGAGCCTTCTGGCCGACGTCCGGCTGGTGGCCGAGTCGGTACCGGACACACGCGTCGAGGTGCTCGAGGGGCAGGCGCACTCGGCCGACTTCCTCGCACCCGAACTTGTGGCCGAGAAGCTGCTCGGGTTCCTCTCGGAAGGCACCCGTTGATCGAAGTCGGGTGAAGCCGAGCGGTCTCCTCGCCGTCCGCCTCCCACGCGCCGATGGCGGACCATCGGTCGATCGGGGCGAACTCGGTCATGGGTGGCCTCCTACCGCTCGGCTGCACCCGGTGGCGCACAGGAAACGGCGCCTGCTCGGCGCCGGTCGTTCTGTTGCTTGATTTTCACAACATACCCCGGTATGCGACATCCGTCAAGGACTTGCGGTCGGACCATCGCGAAC
>PWQI01000019.1 GCA_003556805.1 Trueperaceae bacterium
CGCACCGACGGTCTGCCGATGGACCCGATGACCTCCGCGCGACGCAACTGGCCGCTGGTCTTCGGTTCGCTCGCGCAGCTCCTGGTCTACATCCCGGTGATCGGCTGGATCTTGATACCATTCGTCGTCATCGCCGGCGCCGTGCTGGTGATCATCGAGATCGTGCGCATCCTGACCAACCCCGACGGCCGGCGTATCGGTGACGACTACGCTGGGACGAAGGTGGTCACCGCCGCCGAGTGACCTCGTCATCCGCGCGCCCCCCCTCAGGACCCGCTGCCAGCGACTGGCGGCGGGTCCTGGCTGTGTTGTTCGTGGCGCAGCTGCTCACCGCCATCGGCTTCTCGACCATCTTCCCCTTCCTCCCGAACTACGTCGAGCACCTCGGCTCGGCGACCGGCGCGCCGATCCTGCTGATGGTGACGCTGGTGTTCTCGGTCCAGGCGTTCGCGATGATGCTCGCCTCGCCGATCTGGGGCGCGTTGGGCGACCGCTTCGGCCGCAAGCGCATGGTGGAGCGCGCCATGTACTCCGGCGCCGTGACGATCCTGCTCATGGCGTTCGCAGGTTCGGCCGAGGAACTCGTCGGGCTGCGGCTGCTGCAGGGCCTCACGACCGGCGTCATGGGCGCGAGCACGTCGATGGTCGCCGCAGCCGTGCCGCGTGAGCGCATCGGCTACGCCATGGGGTTGATGCAGACCGCGCTGCTGTCGGGCGTATCGGTGGGCCCGGTGATCGGCGGGCTCCTGGAGTTCGCGTTCGGCTACCGCGCTGCGTTCCTCATCACCGCCGGCCTGCTGCTGACGGGCGGACTGCTTGTGACCACGCTGGTGCGCGAGCACTTCGTGCCGCCTTCGCGCGAGGGTCGACGACCCGGACTCGGCGGCTTCGTGCAGGGTCTCGGGGCGGTGGTGCGAACCCCGGTGGTGGCGCCGGTGTTCTTCGTGCGCTTCCTGGCCTGGACGGGGCGCAGCATGATCATCCCGTTCCTGCCGTTGCTGGTGGCCGGTCTGATGGCCGGCGCGAGCACCGCCGGGCTCGTGACGGGCCTGGCGATCGGCGCCTCGAGCGCCGCGGGCACGGTGACGAGCGTGTTGCTCGGCCGGTTCGGCGATCGTGTGGGGCACCGCCGCGTCGCGCTGGTGTGCGCCGGACTCACGGCGCTGGCCTACGTCCCGCTGACGTTCGTGTCGTCGCCGCTGGCGCTGATCGTGCTGTACGCCTTCACGGGCGCCACCATCGGTGGCGTCCTGCCGACGCTCTCGGCCCTGCTCGCACGCGTCACCGACAAGACGGTGGCGGGCGCCGTCTACGGCCTCGACAACTCCGTCGGCGCGGCGGCGCGCGGCCTCTCGCCGATCCTCGGCGGGGCGGTGGTGGCGTTCGCCGCCGGCGCCGGGGTCGCGCCGTCCGCGAGCGACTACGCCACGGTGTTCGTGGCCGCCGCGTCGTGCTTCGCGCTCGCCCTGGTCATGCTGGCGTGGCTCGTGCCGTCGGCCGTTGACCGCGGCCCCGAGGCGCGGTAGCGTCGAGGCGTCACCAGGGGTGCCCGTGTCCCGGCGTACGAGCCGCGGACGAACGAGCGGGCTGAGAGCACACCCTCGAACCTGATCCCGGTCGTGCGGGCGGAGGAAGCGTGACGACGAACGCGGCGGTTGCCGCGCTCGCCCTCCGAACCTTGCGACCGAGACCGGTGACGGAGAGGCGACATCATGCGACACACCAGCACTCCACGTTCACGGTTGCACACCGGCATCATCGCCGTCGTCCTGGGCGTCGCGCTCGCGGGCGCGGCTGCGGCCGAGAGCGTCACCGTCTTGACCCACGACTCGTTCGCCGTGAGCCGGTCCGTCATCGACGCCTTCACGGCCGAGACCGGCATCGAGGTGCGCTTCGTCGCCGGCGGCGACGCCGGCGCCACCTTGAACCGCGCCATCCTCACGCGTGACCGCCCGGTCGCAGACGTGCTGTTCGGTGTCGACGAAGGCATGCTGTCGCGCGCGCTGGCGGCCGACCTGTTCGAGCCCCACCAGAGCCCCGAGCGGGTCCACGTCGACCCGGTCTACGATCTCCCTGCCTTCGGCGACCACGTCACGCCCATCGACGCCGGCTTCGTGACGTTCAACCTCGACCGCGCCTGGTTCGAGGCCGACGGCCGTGCGTTGCCGACGTCGCTCGACGACCTCGCCGATCCCGCCTACGCCGACCTGACGGTGGTCATGGATCCGGCCACGAGCAGCCCGGGCCTGGCCTTCGTGCTCGGCACGATCGGCGTCTACGGCGAGGACGGCTGGCTCGAGTACTGGGCGAGCCTGCGCGACAACGGCCTGGCGGTGCGCAGCGGCTGGAGCGACGCCTACTACACGGCGTTCAGCCGCTACGGAGGTGACCGTCCGATCGTGTTGTCGTACGCCAGCAGTCCGGCCGCCGAGGTGCTGTTCTCCGACGACCCCGACGCCGACGAGGCTCCCACGGCGAACCTGCGTTGCGCTGGTTGCAGCGTGCGGCAGATCGAGACCGCGGGCGTGCTGCGCGGTGCGGCGAACCCCGAGGCCGCGCGTGCGTTCGTCGACTTCATGCTCTC
>PWQI01000334.1 GCA_003556805.1 Trueperaceae bacterium
CTTTGCTCTTCGCTGTTCACCAAAAAGCTGATGGCTGCACCGCCGCCGGGTGCAAGCTCCAGGGTGATCGTATCGCGGGCGCCCACTTCCAGCTCACGTATCACATAGTTTGTCGGGTTGTCGTCCCAGTGTGCGTCACTGCCGTCAGCGTAAAGTGTTACTGTATAGCTCTTCCCGGGATCCAGGAAGTCGGTCTTTATGACCAGTTCCCTGGCTTCTTCATTGGTAATGCTGCCCAGGAACCAGTTGCCTGTATCGCGCTCCTCCCGGGCGATGGTCACGTATTCGCCCACTTCTCCGTTCAGCACGAGTGACTGCTCCCAATCTACGCCCACATCTTTGATGAACTGAAATGCCGGGTGCCCTTCATAGTGTTCGGGCAGGTCGGCCACCATCTGCATGGGGCTGTAAATGACCACATAGAGGGCTAGTTGCTGGGCCAGTGTCGTATTTACCTGGTTGTCGGGCCGGTATGGTTTTAGTTTGATGTTGAAGATGCCCGGTGTGTAATCAATGGGCCCGGCCAGCATCCTGGTAAAGGCTACAATGGGCAGGTGTTCCGGCGGATTGCCGCCATCCGACGCCCATGCATTGAACTCCTGCCCGCGCAGGCCCTCCCTGGTGGCATCATTGGGATAAGTGCGCCTTAGCCCCGTAGCCATAATGGGCTCGTGGATGTTGACCATCACCCGGTGCTCAGCGGCCTTTTTTATCACCCGCATGTAGTGGTTCACCATCCACTGCCCGTGGTGATATTCTCCTTCCGGGATGATGGTGCCTACATAGCCTGTTTTTACCATGTCGTAGCCGTAATGCTCCATCAGCGCATAGGCGGTGTCGAGCTGCTGCTCATAGGTACTTACTGCAGAAGATGTTTCGTGGTGCATCACCAGCCGCACCCCTTTCGATGCGGCGTATTCGGTAACCGCATCCAGGTCGAAATCCGGGTAAGGCGTTACAAAGTCGTAGATCCCTTCGCGGTCGGCTGTGCCTATCCAGTCTTCCCAGCCTGTGTACCAGCCTTCAATCAGCAGGGCGTCGATGCCGTGCTCCGCTGCAAAGTCGATATGCCGCTTTGAATTCTCCGTAGTGGCACCGTGGCGTCCGTGTGGCACGGTGCGTGAATAGTCTGTTACATTTTGCTCGTCGGTGTAATCCCACGATGATTTGCCAAGGTGCATTTCCCACCATATGCCCAGGTATTTGGCCGGCTTAAGCCACGACACGTCTCCCAGCTTGTTGGGCTCATTCAGGTTAACAATAAGCCGTGAGTCAATCAGCTCTGTGGCTTTTTCAGCCACCTGAATGGTGCGCCATGGCGTTTTAAAGGGTGTGTGGCGGATCACTTTGTAGTCTTCCCGCTCTGTTCCCACAAGCTTGCTGTGCAGCAACAGCTGTGCCGTATCCACTTTGAGGGTAATGCCTGCATAGTCGATCAGCGCCGCCTCGTGAAAGCTGAGGTGGAGGCCCTGCTCTGTACGTACCGTAAGTGGCGTGTTTACCGCATTGTAAGGTATGTAAGTTTGCGCAAGGTTGGGATGGTTTCGTTTGCTGATGGCGTCAATTTCGGAGATGCGGGTGGTGCTGTAGAGGTGTTCGTAGATGTCCCAGTCGCCGGGCGTCCACCACGCCAGGTGGTCGCCGGTGAGGGCAAAGTGTGTGTGTTCATCTGTAATGAGCACTTGCTGCATGTTTTCCTGTTCGGGAAACTCAAACCGAAAGCCCAAACCGTCGTTGTACAGCCTGAAATACAGGTAAAACCGTCGTTTCAGCTCGTCTGTTTCCTGCAGCAGCACGCGCATTTCGCGGTAGTTGTTTTCCACGTGGCGTTGCTCGCCCCAGGGCATCTCCCATATTTCGCTGAATTGGCGGTGCGTCACATCGCCGACCGTCAAATTTTCTGCCAGCGGCGGCTGGTCGAGAAACTCAAATCCGAGGGTGGAGGTATCGATAATAAGTTCATCGTCATATGATATGGTATAGGCAGCCTGGCCGTTTTCCAGCAGAAAAACGGAGGCTTTCAGGCGGCCGTCGGGCGATGTAAGCTCCGGGCTGTGTGATATGCTGCACGCCTGTATCACAAGCATAACGGAGAGGATGAGGGTGGGGGGTGTAAATGTTTTCATGTGTAAATAAATTAATATATGTCAATATGGTCAAATGTCTGTTTGGGTGCTTTTACTTCGGACCATCTGCTTTGTTGTGAAAGCCTTGCAATAGAATACTATGTCAGCGGCTTCCGACGCCTTGCATCCGACCTGAATTAAAAGCACGAACCGAGCCATGTCAATATCATTGGCAATAACAGATGAATAATGCAGGATAAATATACAAGATTTTTTTATTTCAAAAAATTATGGTTTGCGATGATAAAAACCGCCAAAAAGGCACATGCAACTACATGTCAGGTATTTGGATGTGGAAAGCATATGTATAAGCGACAAAAAAAAGAATGGGTTAAAACACGAATCATTAAAATATTGAAAACTTTTTCATATGTTTACAAATAATTAGCTGACAAATAAATAACAAATTTTGTTAACCTGCTTTTGCTGAAGCAGGTTAAGCATAGTTGCAGGTA
>PWQI01000017.1 GCA_003556805.1 Trueperaceae bacterium
ATAGCGCCCTGACGCTAGGGTCACCGGCAGCGCGTCAGGCGGCGCCGAGCCCCTCGGCGATCTGCACGGCGTTGAGGGCCGCACCCTTGCGGATCTGATCGCCGACCACGAACAGCGCCAGGCCGCCCGGTAGCGAGGCGTCGGCGCGGATTCGACCGACCAACACCTCGTCGCGACCGCTGGCCTCGATCGGCATGGGGAAGGTGTTCGTCGAGCGGTCGTCGACCAGTCGGACGCCGGTCGCGGCCGCCAGGACGGCGCGCGCTTCGGCCTCGTCGACCGGGCGCTCGAACTCGGCGTGGATCGCCTCGGCGTGCGCCCGCATCACCGGCACGCGCACGCACGTCGCGGACACCCGTAGGTCCGGGGCGTCGAGGATCTTGCGCGCCTCGAGGCGGAGCTTGCGTTCCTCTTGGTTGTAGCCGTCGTCGCCGATCTCGGAGTCGTGGCTGAACAGGTTGAACGCGATCGGGTGGGCGAAGGTCGTGGGCTGCGGTCGCCGCCGCTCGAGCACGTCGCGCGTCTGCGTCTCGAGCTCGACGATGCCCGCCTGGCCTGCACCCGACACGGCCTGGTACGTGGCGACGGTCACGCGCCGCAGGCCGAACGCACCGTGCAGTGGCGCGAGCGCCATGAGCGCGATGATGGTGGAGCAGTTCGGGTTGGCGATCACGCCCTCGTGCGCACGCATGGCGTCGGCGTTCACCTCGGGCACCACCAGCGGGACGCGTGGGTCGAGCCGCCACGCGCTGGTGTTGTCGATCACGACGGCGCCGTGCGCGGCCCAGGTCCAGGCGTGCGCCTTCGACACGCTGCCGCCAGCCGACGAGAACACCACGTCGCTGCCCAGGTCGCCGTCGGCGGGGAGGGCCTCCACCGTCACGGAGTCGCCGACGAACGGACGCGTCTGCCCGGCCGATCGCGGCGAGGCGAACAACCGCAACGACGTGAGCGGAAACGAGCGTTCCGCGAGCAGTTCGAGCAACTCCTGGCCGACGGCACCCGTCGCACCCACGATCGCGACCCGCATGCATTGCCTCCCGATGCGCGCACCACGGGTGCGAGCGATTGGGCGCGAGTCTAGCACGTGCTCCGTGCACCCCAGGACGCGGGCCTTGGACGCGCCCGACGCATCCGCCCAACGGGCGCGCCCGTCGGGCGGCGTACGATGCCGGGCGTGAAGCGATCTTCGCACCCACCCGGTCGGTGGCGCCGCGTCGTCGTCAAGATCGGCACCAGTTCGTTGACCGACGATGCCGGTCGGCTCCATCGGCCCACGCTGTGGGCGATCGCCCGCGGACTGCAGGTGTTGGGCGCGGCGCGCGGCGCGCAGGTGGTGGTGGTGTCGAGCGGCGCGGGCGCCGTAGGGCGCGAGCGACTCGGGCTCACGCTCCCGTTGACGCTGCCCGAGCGCCAGGCCGCCGCCGCGGTCGGGCAAGCGCTGCTGATCCTCGAGTGGGAGCGGGCGTTGGCCCCTGAGCCCGTCGCGCAGCTGTTGCTCTCGGCCGGCGACGTGCACCACCGCGAGCGCTACGTGAACGCCAAGAGCGCGCTCGAGGCGACGCTGCGCTTCGGGGTGGTGCCCGTCGTCAACGAGAACGACAGCGTCGCCACCGCCGAGCTGAAGCTCGGCGACAACGACACGCTCTCCGCCTGGACGGCGTACCTCGCGGACGCCGACGCACTCGTCATCCTCACCGACGTGCACGGCCTCTTCGATGCCGACCCGCGCACCAACCCGGCCGCGCGCCCGCTCAGCGTCGTGGAGGACGTCGAGACGGTCGAGCACCTGGCCGGCGTCAAGGCCGGCAGCAACCGCGGCACGGGTGGCATGGCCACCAAGCTCCGCGCTGCGCGCATCGCGACGCGCGCCGGGATCGAGACCTTCGTCATCGGCGGCGGTGGCGCGGGCCTTGAGGCGCTCGCGCGAGGCGAGGTGACGGGCACGCGTTTCGTTGCGAAGCGCCGCACCGGCGCACGGAAGGCGTGGATCGCCGAGCAACCGCCGCGCGGTCGGCTCGAGGTCGACGCCGGTGCCGTGGCGGCGTTGGCGCGCGGGCGCAGCCTGCTGCCGTCAGGCGTGCGTGCCGTGGACGGCACGTTCGCCTTCGGCGACGCCGTCGACGTGGTGTGCGACGGCGTGGTCGTTGCTCGCGGCCTTACGAACTACGCGAGCGACTCGCTCGAGCGCATCCGCGGTCGACGCACCAGCGCCATCGCCGACCTGCTCGGTGCCAAGGACTACGACGAGGTGGTGCACCGCGACAACCTCGTCTCACTCGGCGAGCCCTCGGCGACGCCGGACAGCGCAGACGCCGGTGATAGCATGCCGACACGATGACGCTCCGAACGCAACTCGCGTACGCCGCAGCCGTCCTCACGTTGGTCGTCGGGCTCCTGGCGCTGGTCAACCCGATGCTCGCCGCGCGCCTGCTCGGGCTCGAGGTCGTGGCGCCACGCGGGCTCTCGGAGCTGCGCAGCGGATACGGCGCGCTGACGCTCGCGCTCGCGGGTCTCATGCTGTGGGCGGTGCCGCTTCGCCCCAAGGCGGCGCCGTTGCTCCGCACGCTCGCCGTGATCATCGCGGCCGCTGCACTGGGCCGCCTCGCGTCCATGGCCATCGACGGTGTCTTCGGCCTCATGAACCTGCTGTTCCTGGTGCTGCAGTCCGCGGTGGCCGGCAGCCTGCTGTGGGCCAGCGGCGAGAAGCCGCCGAGCCAGCGTGAGCGACAGGCCCGGCGCGAGACCGCTGCCGCCCGCGACGAGGCTGCCAGCGCTCGCATCGCGGCGCTCGAGGCGCAGCGCGAGGGGCGGACGCCACCGGAGGAGCCCATGCGCCAAGCGCGGCCAGAGGCCGACCGATCGTGAGCCAGGGCGCGTTGCCTGACGGCACTCGCTTCGTCTTGCCCGACACCGCCGCCAGGCGCGACGAGCTCCGCGATCTGCTGCGCGATCTGTATCACGCGTGGGGCTTCGATCAGGTCGAGGTCCCGTCGCTCGAGCGCTACGACCCCAACCACCCGCGCGCGGGCCAGTCGTTCAAGCTGGCCGACCGCGACAGCGGCGTGCTCGCGCTCCGGACCGACTTCACGCCGGCGCTTGCCCAGCTGGTACGCGCTGCCCACCCGGCGGTCGCCGGCGGGGCCCAACGGCCCGTCCGTTACCAGTACGCCGGCACCGTGTGGCACGCCATCGACCCGGAACTCGCACGCACGCGCGAGTTCACGCAGGTGGGCATCGAGCTCATCGGCGTGTCGAACGCGCGGGCCGATGCCGAGTTGATCCACCTGGCGCGTGAGAGCGTGCGCGTGGTCGGACTCGAGCCACGCGTCGAGGTCGGGAACCCCGGGTTCGTTCGCGCCGCCTTCGACGCCGCGGGCGTGCCGGGTTCGCTGCGCGACCTCGCTGCAGACGCCATCGACCGCAAGGACCGCAGCGATCTCAGCGGCGTGCTGGCCCCGGCCGGCCTGGCGACGGCAAGCGTCGACGCGCTGCTCGCCATCCCCGACCTGTACGGCGGCAACGAGGTGTTGGCGCACGCGCGCACGGCGATCCCATGGCCAGCCGCGCTGCGCGAGCTCGACCGGCTCGAGGGCGTGTTGCGCGAGTTCGAAGACGACAGCGAACTGATGCTCGATCTCTCCATGGCGCGCCGCCTCAGCTACTACACGGGCGTCACGTTCCGCGCCTACACCCCCGACTTCGGGCAACCGCTGCTCGGGGGCGGCCGCTACGACGGGGCCCTGCTCCCGGCCGCGGCGGGCTTCTCGCTCGGGCTCGAGCGTCTGATGCGGGCCGTCGCCAGGCGGCGCAGCGTCAGCGAGACCGAGCCGCTCGTGCTCGCGCTCGATGACGCTGGTGCGCGGCGCCTCCGCGCCGCGGGCGTTCGCGTGGTGCGGGCGCTGGACGTCGAACCCGCAGCCGTGCGGCGCGAGGCGCGCGATCTCGGCATCCCCTTCGTCCTCGTGGACGGTCGACTGGAGGCGGTCGATCCCGCGGCCGGCGCGGCGCGCCTGGCAGACCTCGAGGCGGCCCTCGTCGGCGATGGCGGAGCGGACGCGTGAACGGTGCACGCGGTGAAGCCGGCGTCCGCGCCTCAGGCGCGCTCGTGCTGGCACTGCCCAAGGGGCGCGTGATGGAGGAGAGCCTCGCGGCGTTGCGCGCCGCGGGGCTGCGGCTCGAACCGCGTGGTGCTGGACGCGCCCTGAGCTACGACGCCGGAGACGCGCTCGTGATCGAGATGCGCAACGCCGACGTCCCCACCTACGTCGAGCTCGGCGTCGCCGACGCCGGTGTCGTCGGCAAGGACGTGCTCATGGAGGCGGGCAGCCGCCTCGCCGAGCCGGTCGACCTCGGCCTGGCGGCATGCCGACTGTCGCTGATCCGTCCGCGTGGCGCCACCACGATGGTCGAGCGCGTGGCCACCAAGTACCCGCGGCTCACCGCGGCGTACCTCGGGCGCATCGGCAGCGGGGCCGAGGTCGTGAAGCTCACCGGAAACGTCGAACTGGCCTGCCTCACGGGCCTCGCGGACGCCGTCGTCGACGTCGTCCAGACCGGTGGGACGCTGCGCGACAACGACCTCGAAGAGGTCGACGTCATCGCGCACAGCACGGCGCGGTTCGTGGTGAACCGGGCCTCGCTCAAGCTCCGCTCGGACCGGCTCCGCCCGTTGATCGAGGCGCTGCGGCGTCAGCCTGGCGCTCGCTGATCGTCCCGCCACCATTGGGCGGCCCGTCGGGAGCCGGTTCGGGCGAGGTGCCCGAGGCGCCGGCCGAACCGCCCGTGGGCGCGCGCAGCAGCCTGATCTCGAGGGGTGTCGTGCCAGGCTGCAGCGTGCGCTGCGGGAAGGGGATCTCGATGCCGGCGGCGTCGAACGCCTCCTTGATCTCGCGCGTCACGCTGTTGCGCACCGTCAGGAAGTTCTCGGACTTGCCCCACACGGCCAACAGGTAGTCGATCGACGAGTCGCCGAAGCCCTGGCTGATCAGCAGCGGCGCGGGCTCGTCGAGCACGAGGGGGTTGCGTTGCGCCACCTCGAAGAGGGTCTTCTGCACGAGTCCGAGGTCGGACTCGTACGCGACGCCGACGGTGAGATCGATACGCCGCAGCGGGAAGCGGTTCAGCGTCGTGATCCGCGCCTTCACCATCGTCTCGTTAGGGATGCGGACCTGCAGGTTGTCGAACGTGCGCAGCTTGGTGGACAGCAGGTCGACGGTCAAGACCTCTCCCGTGACGCCGTCGACCGTGACGATGTCGCCGGCCTGGACCGCTTTCTCCATCACGAGGAACAGGCCCGAGATCAGGTTCGAGGCCGACGTCTGCGACGCGAAGCCGATCGCCACGGTCACGATCCCGGCGGCGCCGAGCACGACCGCGAAGTCGAAGCCGAGCTGACGCATCGCCGACACCGAGAACAACCCCAGGACGGCGTAGTACGCGAAGCGAGCGAAGAGCTGCTGCTGCTGGACCGGGAAGCCGCCCAGGCCGCGCTTGATGGCGTACCGGGCCCCACGCGCGAGCACGACACCGGCGGTCAGCAAGAGCACAGCCCGGAACAGGGCCCCGAGACGCGCCGGGTCGATCAGCCAGGACAGGAGGGCGGAGATCGAATCGCCGTTCTCGACGCCGTTCATGCCATGCCATCCCCGCGCAACAGGCGCCCGAATGCGCGCACCATGGCGCTGCCGGTGACGACGCTGCGCGGCTCGGACAAGCGCTCCACGCCGCCGGCCACGGTCCGCGGGGGTGAGCCGTCGACCCGCACCGCAGCGAGGTCGCCGCCCGAGTCGCGGGTGAGCGTCACGCCGTTGGTCCACAAGGCGCCGCCTGCGTCGCGATAGACGGCGAGCAAGGGCAGCGGCACCTGCACCCGTTGGAACTCGAGCGCGTCGCCCGCCTTGTTCTCGATGCGGACGGGTGTGACGATTCGATGCGGGCGCTGGGGCACGTCGGCGAGGTCGAGCCGCCCGGACGTGCGCGTCGCGTAGCAGAGCTCGCCCGTGCGCGTGTTCGGTCCGAACCAGGTGTCGGTCGGCCGCTCGCTCGGCACCTCGAGCAGGCGCAGCGACTCGCTCTCGCCACCCCCCTTGGCCTTGGCCTTGCCGCCCGGTCGTCGCCGCGAGATCGTCAGGGCGATCCACACCGGCGTGCTCACGAACAGCGTCACCGTCTCACCCGACTGGATGGCCAGCGGGCTCTCTGGACGCACCACCACGGGGCGGTCGGCTTGGGCTGCGCCCACGACGATGTGCCCCGGGCTGTCGGCGAACGAGGCGCGCAGCACCGGCGTGCCGCTCGGCATGTCGTCGGCGTCGGCGCGTGCGATGCGGCGCGCGCGCGCCTCGCGCGTCTCGCCCCATTCGTCGTCGCGCTCGACGTAGACACGCCACTCGTGCGACCGGCGCTGCGCGAGGATGCGAGCCGGCCCGACCCGCACGCTGGCGGCGCCACCCGGCGGGACGTCGACGCCACCCCACCAGATCGACTCGAGCGGTTCCGTGGGCGCGTGCGCTGAAGCGGCGTCCGTCGGCCCTGGGTCGTGCGTCGGTCCGGTCGCGTCGTCGTGGGCGAGCATGCGCCCAGCATAGCCCCGCGATCGGGGCCCACGCGTGGGCGGCAACGTGGCACGCGAGCCTATGATGGTGCGATGTCGTCATCGACCGAACGCGTGCACGCCAGTCAGGGCGCTGGCCTCGACCCGGATGGAAGCCGACCGCTCCTCATGGTCGGCGACTACGCCTGGGACGTCATGATCAGGACCAACACGGCGCTCTTGACCGGAGGCGACACCTTCGGAGAGGTCCAGCTCGCGCCGGGTGGGAGCGCGGCCAACGCCGCCGTGTGGGCCGCCCGCTGCGGCGTGCCGACGAGCTTCGTCGGCAAGGTGGGCCGCGACCGCTTCGGTGCGTTGGCCGAGGAGGACCTCGGCGCGGAGCACGTCGAGGCGTACCTGGTCCGGACCGACGCCCACCTCACCGGGTCGGTCGCAGTCTGGATCGACCACACCGGCCAGCGCTCGATGGTGTCGGGCAAGGGCGCGGACCACGCGCTGTTCCCGCAGGAACTCCCGCGGGCGCTCCTGGCGCAAGCGCGGCACCTCCACCTGTCGGCGTGGTCGCTGTTCGACGACCCGCCCCGGGCCGCAGCGTGCGAAGCGGCGCGCTTGGTGCGTGAGGCGGGTGGCGCCGTGTCGCTCGATCCCGGCTCGTTCCAGATGATCGAGACGATGGGTCTCGAGACCTTCATCGACGTGAGCCGCTCGCTCGGACCATCGGTGGTCTTCCCGAACGCCGAGGAGGCCGCCACGCTGACCGGGGAGCGCGTCCCCGCGACGATGGCCGCCCACCTGGCCGAGCTCTATCCGGGGGCCCTGGTCGCCCTCAAGCTCGACGCCGACGGTGCCTACGTGCTGTCGCCAGGCAACGCCGGTGTGGCGATCCCACCCAACGTCAACCGCCTGGTCGACGCGACGGGCGCTGGCGACGCCTTCGCCGGGGCCTTCCTGTCGCGCTGGTTGCGCGGGGCGACGCCCGAAGCGGCGGCGCGCTTCGCGGTGGGGATCTCGGAGTGGGTGATCCAGCACGTGGGCGCGCGACCGACGGTCGACGCCGCGCTGCGGGCGTACCTGCAGGCTAACGGTGTGGCCCCGTGAGCACGCTACGCGCGCGTGAGGTACGGTCGTACGCATGAGCCATTGGTCGAGGGCCGCCTGCCTCGATGACGAGATCGCTTCCCAGGCAGAGAAGGTGTTGCGAGACGCGAGCCTGCGGCGCGGCAACGAGGTCATCGGCACGATCGCCGCACGCGACGCCATCGAGGACCCGCTCAACTACGACGAGTGCTTCGTGCGCGACTTCGCCGTGTCCGCAGCGGCGTTTCTCGCGGTGGACGAGTTCGACGTGGTGCGATCGTTCCTGCGGACCGTGGCGGCGCTGCGGCCCAGCGAGGTGGGCAGTGCCACGCCACCCGCCGACGGCTTGATGCCGGCCAGCTTCGCTGTCGCGCGGCACGACGGTGCAGACGGCTCGGACGACGACCGCCTGGTGGCGGACTACGGTCAGCGCGCCATCGGACGCGTCGCTCCCGTGGACTCGGCGCTGTGGTGGATCCTGATCGTGCGCGCGTACGTCCGCGCGAGCGGCGACGCGGAGTTCGTGCGCGATGAGGTCGTCCAGGCCGCGTTGGAGCGCGTCTTGGCGTTCTACCTCCGCGAGCAGTTCGAGATGCTGCCGTCGCTGCTCGTCCCCGACGGCTCCTCGATGATCGACCGCCGTATGGGCGTGTACGGTCACCCGTTCGACGTCCAGGCCCTCTTCTTCGTCGGCCTGCGGGCGGCCAGCGAGCTCCTGGGCGAGGACGACCCGTTGCGGGAGCGCGTGTTCGAGCGGCTCGTGGCGCTCGGTCGCCACCTGCGCGACGATTACTGGTTGGACCGCGCCCGCATCGAGACGATCCGCCGCTACCCAGTCGAGGAGTTCGGTGAAGCCCAACGCAACCCGTGGAACCTCCACCCGGACGCCATCCCCGTGTGGACGATGGCGTGGCTCGCCGAAGGCGGCGGGTACTTCGCCGGCAACCTCGGACCGGCGCGGCTCGACGTGCGCTTCTTCGCGCTCGGCAACCTGCTGGCCGTATCGGGCGGTCTTGCGACGCCGGCGCAGGCGACCGCGCTGTTCGAGCTGATCGGCGTGCACGAGCGCGATCTGCTGGGTGACACGGGCATGAAGCTGACCTATCCACCGCTGGAGGGTCGGGACTGGTACACCCTCACCGGCTCCGATCAGAAGAACGTGCCGTGGTCGTACCACAACGGGGGTACGTGGCCGATGCTGCTGTGGCCGCTCGCCTCGGCCGCTCGGCGGGCCGGCTGCCATGCGTTCGTCGAGTCCATCGTCGAGCGCTCCGCACCGCGCTTGGCTCGCGACGAGTGGCCGGAGTACTACGACGGGCCCTACGGTGGCCTGATCGGACGGCGGGCTCGCTTGCGGCAGACCTGGACGGCGGCCGCGATGCTCGCGGCGGCGGCCCTCCTCGGCGACCCCGACGACCCCGACCCGTTCGCGTTCGAGCACGACGACGAACTCGAGGCGGCGATCGCGGCGGCGACGCCCGATCGCGTGGGCCGCGTGGGTTGACACGTCGCACACGGGGCACGCGAGCGTGCCACCATGTGGTGACGGGTGCGCCGGTGAGAGCGAGGACGGTTGCCGTGCGAGAGCATGTTGGCTCCCCTCGGCCGAAGCGACGTGGTTGGTCGCGAACACGCTGCTTCGTGCTGCTGCTCGCCGTGCTGACCGCGTGCGCCAGCCCGGTGGTGCGTGAAGACCCGCCGGTCACGCCGTCGCTGGACGACCTCCAGGACGGCGTGTGGAGCATGGTCGAGCTGGCCGACGCGCCGGGCTGCGCCGACGGGTCGGCGTACGCCATCCAGGTCCGGCCCGGCAACCGAGACGAGGTCCTGGTCGTGTTCCAGGGCGGCGGGGCCACCTGGGGCGAACTCGACGTGCCGACCGGCCTACGCCTGACGTTGGCGGGCCTGGGCACCCAGACCTACCTGCGCAGGGTCACACCGATCGGCACGAGCGGACTGGCCGATCCGCCCCCTGGCAGTACCTTCGACGGACCGACCCAGGTGGTCGTCAGCTACTGCAGCGGCGACGTCCACTGGGGCGACGCCGCCGGCGTGGACGATCGTGGCCGATCGATCGAGCAGCGTGGCGCTCCGAACACGGCCCAGGCGCTGCAGTGGCTCGCGGCCCAGGCGCTCGCCCCGGACCGGGTGGGTGTGGTGGGGTGCAGCGCAGGCGCGTACGGCGCGCTGCTCTGGGCCCCGTCGGTCCAAGCGCTCTACCCGGCGGCGAGCCGCTCGCTGCTGCTCGACGCCGGGCTCGGGGTGGTCCAAGAGCCCTTCCTCGTGCGCGACGCGACGCCTCCGCGTGGCATTGAGGCGTGGCAGATCGCGGGAGCGTACGCCGCGAACGGCCTCCTCGACCTGCTCGCCGAGCCGTTGGAGGACGACTACTTCGAACGCCTCGTGGCAGCGGTCGCGGAACGCTTCGACGGACCGATCGGCGTCGCCAGCACCGACCGCGACGTGGTGCAGACACTCTTCTGGTACCTGATGGGCGAGGACTTCGAGTCGTTCCCCGACGGCGAACCGATCGACGAGGTAGCCGCGTTCGCTGCAGCACGGATCGACGCGTGGTCGGCGCTGGCCATGCCGCGCTTGGAGCGGCTGGACGCCGTCGACACGGTGGTCACGTTCGTCTCGGCCTGGGTACCCGGACGTCTGCCGGACTCGGTCGCAGAGG
>PWQI01000010.1 GCA_003556805.1 Trueperaceae bacterium
CCCATCTGGTCGAAGGAGTTCACGTTCCAGATCACGCCCTGGACGAAGATCTTGTGTTCGTACAGGGCGATCAGCGTGCCCAACGTGCGGGGCGTGAGC
Organism: Trueperaceae bacterium; assembly: GCA_003556805.1. Taxonomy (GTDB): domain Bacteria; phylum Deinococcota; class Deinococci; order Deinococcales; family Trueperaceae; genus CSSed10-48. The sequence continues at coordinate 100 of PWQI01000010.1, forward strand.
TGCGGGTAGAGGAAGGTGGTCGAGGGTCGGTTGCCCTCGAAGGTGGTGGCCGCGGTCAGCAGCTCCAGCCGCTGTGGATCGTCCGCGAGGCCGGCGTCTCGCGCCAGCAAGGCCGCGCGCGCCTCCTCGGAGGTGCGTCCGCGCATGAGCGCCTCGCCCTGCGCGAAGACGTTCGACAGCAGCATGTCGTGGTGATCACCGAGCGGAGCGTGCGAACGCGCCGCTGCCAGGAAGTCGCATGGCACCAGCCGCGTTCCCTGGTGGAGGAGCTGGTAGAAGGCGTGCTGGCCGTTGGTGCCGGGCTCGCCCCAGACGATCGGACCGGTGTCGACGCCGACCGGGCGACCCTCGCTGTCGACGTGCTTGCCGTTGCTCTCCATGTCGGCCTGTTGGAAGTACGCCGCGAAGCGAGCCAGGTGATGGTCGTAGGGGAGGATGGCGTGGGTAGCGGCACCCCAGAAGTTGTGGTACCAGACGCCGATCAGCGCGAGCAGCACGGGCACGTTGCGCTCCAGCGGGGCGTCGCGCAGGTGCCGATCGGCTGCGTGTGCGCCGCGCAGCAGGTCATCGAAGCGCTACGGGCCGATCGCGAGCATGATCGGGAGCCCGACGGCGCTCCAGAGCGAGAAGCGCCCACCGACCCAGTCCCAGAACCCGAAGGTCGACTCGGGCGCGATCCCGAACGCTGCGACGGCCTCGGCGTTGGTGCTGATCGCAACGAAGTGCTGCGCGACGGCGGCTTCGTCGCCCGTGCGTTCCACGAACCAGGTGCGGGCGCTGTTCGCGTTCGCCATCGTCTCCTGGGGGGTGAAGGTCTTGCTCGCGACCAGGAAGAGCGTCGTGTCTGGGTCGACTCGCCGCAGCACGTCGCCGATGTCGCTCGGGTCGACGTTCGACACGAAGTGGCTGCGCAGACGCTCGTGTTGGTACGGCGCGAGCGCCGTGGTGACCATCTTGGGGCCGAGGTCGCTGCCGCCGATGCCGATGTTGACCACGTCCGTGATCGCCCGGCCGCTGCGGCCAGCGTGCGTGCCGTCGCGGACGGCGTCCGAGAACGTGCGCATGCGCGCCAGCACGGCGCGCACCTCGGGCATCACGTCGGTGCCGTCGACCTCGATCGCTGCGTCGCCCTGGTAGCGCAGGGCAGTGTGCAGCACGGCGCGGTCCTCGGTGCGGTTGATGCGCTCGCCGGTGCACATCGCCTCGATCATCCGCGGCACGCCGGCCTGACGGGCGAGGTCGAGGAGCAGCGCGAGCGTGGTGTCGTCGATGCGGTGCTTCGAGAAATCGACGAGCACGTCTTCGACCGTGGCGTGGTAGCGCTCGAAGCGCCCGGGATCGCGCGTGAACAGGTCGCGCATGTGCATGTCGTCGAGGTCGTGGCGATGCCTGCGCAGGGCCTGCCAGGCCGGATGGTCGGTCGGTGGCATGGGACGTTCCTCTCGGGTCAGGTGCGACCGAGCCGCGCTCAGCGGCCTCGGGCGACCAGCCAGACGAGTTCCTGGCCGCTCCTGAGCACGACCAGCAGGGCGCGTTGGCTGCCGCCGTCGCTGAACACGACGCGGGTGCGGCGCTCGGCGCCGACGGTGCTCTCGGTCGTCTCGGCACGGAAGAGCCCCTGCATCATCAGGTCGCGCTCGACCCCGTACACGAGGGCGCCCTCCAGGCTGGCGGCGAGGCCGCCAGCCGTGTAGGCCTCCCAGTCGCGCCAGTTGGCGCGATCTGGGACGACCCGCGCGACCAGCGCGTCGACGCCGCTACCAACGGCTCTGAGGCTGCCGGAGGGCCAGCTGACCGGGGGGAACAGCTGTGACGCGATCGCCGGTGCGAGGGCGACCTCGGCCAGCAACTGGGCACTGGCGACGCCGCTCGTCAGCGCCAGCACCAGTGCGAAGAGGGTCGAGCGCACGCGTTGCATGCGCCAGCGTAGCAGGGACTCGCGCAGACGCGTCAATCGCGCATCGCCCTGCCGGAGCGCACGCGGATGATCCACTTCTCGAGCTCGACGACGACGAACACCACGAGGCCTGCCAGGAGGACGTAGCCCCAGTGTTCGAGCGTCAGCCCGGTGACGCCGAACCACAGCTGCATCGGAGGCGTGTAGGTGAAGATCATCTGGAAGACGATCAACAACCCGATCGACACGAACACCGCTGGGTTGGTGAAGAAGCGCCTCGGCGACAGCGGGTTGGCGATGAGGAAGCGCGTGTTGAGCAAGTACGCGAGCTCGCCTGCCACGAGCGTGTTCACCGCGATCGAGCGGGCGATGTCGAGGTCACCGTAGCGCTCGAACATGGTGAAGAACATCAGCAGCGTGAGGCCGCCCATCACGATCGACACGTACACCACCCGCCACACCAGGTAACCCGACAGGATCGGCTCGCGCCGATCGCGCGGCGGGCGCCGCATCACGTTCGCCTCGGGTGGCTCGAACGCCAGTGCCAGCGCCAGCGTGACGGCCGTGACCATGTTGATCCACAGGATTTGCACGGGCGTGATGGGCAGGTAGGGCAACACCACGACGACCGACACCATCACCACCAGCGCCTCGGCGCCGTTGGTGGGGAGGATGAAGAGGATCGTCTTCTTGAGGTTGTCGTAGATCGCGCGCCCCTCTTCGACCGCGCGCGCGATGGTGGCGAAGTTGTCGTCAGCGAGCACCATCTCGGAGGCGTCTTTGGCAGCCTCCGAACCCTTGATACCCATGGCCACCCCGACGTCGGCACGTTTCAGCGCCGGAGCGTCGTTCACGCCGTCGCCAGTCATGGCCGCGACCTCGCCGCGCCGCTGCAGCGCCTCGAGCAGCTTGAGCTTGTGCGCGGGGCTGGCGCGGGCGAACACGTCCGTCTCCGCGACGACGCGCTCCATGGCGTCGTCGTCGAGCTCGTCGAGCTCCCTGCCAGTCACGGCGTCCGACCCGTTGCCGATGCCGAGTTGCTGCGCGATGGCGCTTGCGGTGAGCGCGTGGTCGCCGGTGATCATCACGACGCGGATGCCGGCGCGCTGGCACTTCGCCACCGATGCCTTCACCTCGTCGCGCGGTGGGTCGATCAGCGCGACCAGGCCGAGCAGTTCGAGGCCGTGTTCCACCTCGTCCGGGCCGAGCTCCTCGAGCGCCTCCGGTGGCCGCTTCACTGCGACCGCGAGCATGCGGTACGCCTCGGCGGCGAGGTGCTGCGACGTCTGGTCCCAATGATCGCGGTCGAGGGGCTCGGAGCTGCCGTCCGGGAGCCGTTGTCGGTCGCACATTCCGAGCACGCGCTCCGGGGCGCCCTTCACGTAGATCACTTGGCCATGCTCGTCCTCGACCAGGCTGGCGGCGTAGCGCAGATCCGACTCGAACGGCAGGCGGTCGACGCGCTTGAGCGCTCGCAGGTCGTCGTGACCGATGCCGAGCTTCTCAGCCAAGACCACCACGGCGCCATCGGTGGGGTCGCCGGAGAGCAGCCGGGTACCGTCGTCGTTGTCGCGGAACTCGGCCTCGGCCGTGAGCGCGGCAGCCAGGGCGAGTTCATGGAGCTGCTCGTCGTCCCCGGCGCTCGATCCATCGGCGTCCGTGACCTCACCGACCGGCGCGTATCCCTCACCCGCGACGTCGAACGTCGCGCCCGCCATCACGGCGCGTCGCACCGTCATCTCGTTCTTGGTGAGCGTGCCCGTCTTGTCGGAGCAGATCACCGTGACGGACCCGAGCGTCTCGACGGCCGGCAGCCGCCTGACGATCGCGCGCTGCCGCGCCATGCGCTGCACGCCGAGCGCCAGGATGATCGTGATCACGGCGGGCAGACCTTCCGGGATCGCTGCGACGGCGAAGCCGATCACGGTGAGGAAGATCTCGTCGAGCGAGTAGCCGCGCACAAGGAAGCCGAAGCCGAACATCAGCGTGCCGACGATCAGGATGGCGTACGCGAGGACGCGCGAGAAGTTGTCGATGGCCGTCAGGAACGGCGTCTTCAGCTGGGTGACTTGAGAGACCATCTCGCCGATGCGGCCGACCTCGGTGGCGCTGGCGGTGGCCACGACGAGGCCGTGACCGGCGCCTGAGGTGATCGTGGTACCAGCGAACAGCATCGACGAGCGGTCGCCCAACGACACGTCCTCGTCGACCTCCTTGCGGGCCTTCGCCACTGGCACCGACTCGCCGGTCAGGGCGGCCTCCTCGGCCCGGAGGTTGTGGGCCTCCAACAGCCGTAGGTCGGCGGGCACGCGGTCGCCGGACTCGACCAGCACGACGTCGCCTGGCACCAGGTCCTCGGCCGACACGGTCACGCGGTGACCGTCGCGCAGGGCAACCGCTTGCAGCGCGAGCATGGAGCGCAGCCCCTCGAGCGCCGCCTCGGCCTTGCCCTCCTGGACGAAGCCGATGACGGCGTTGATCAAGACGACCGCGAGGATCACGCCGGTCTCGATCCAGTCCGCCAGCGCGGCCGTGACGCCGGCGGCGGCGAGCAGCACGTAGATCAGCAGGTTGTTGAACTGCCGCAGGAAGCGTCGCCACGCCGGCACGGGCGGCTCCTCGGGCAGGCGGTTCGGACCTACCTCCTCGAGTCGTCGTGCCGCGACCTCTGCACTCAACCCGTCGCGGTCGCTCTCGAGTGCGGAGAGCGCGTCGTCCACGTTCAGGGCGTGCCACGCCCGCGCCTCGGTCGGGGTCGCCTCCGTGGCGGGCTCGTCTGCAGATCTAGGCATGTCGCTTCCCTTCCCGAGTTCCACGAACGTGCGAAGCTCACCCATCGTACCGAGACGCAGCGGGTCGGTTGCCCCGGCGCTGTGGTGCCGGACGACGTGTAGTGCGGCTGGCACGGTGTCGGGTGCGTTAGCGTGGGCGCCATGCGGCAGCGTTCGGATGCGTTCCGGGGACCGGTCCACGTGGACCGATGGTGGGGGGCGTGACGGTGGCGCGGCGTCGCGGTGCCGAGGAGCGTGTCCGCGTACGCGAGCTCGGCGTGGCGCCTGGCGTCCTGGCGCCCGGCCCCCTGAACGCCATCACGGACGTCTCCGGGGTGCAGGTCGGCCACGTGACGCTGTGGCGGGACGAGGGTGTGCGGACGGGCGTGACCGTCGTCATGCCCCACCTGGGTGATCCGTTCGACGAGCGCGTGCCGGCAGGGCTCTTCGTCGCGAACGGCTACGGCAAGCTGATGGGCTCGACGCAGGTGTGTGAACTCGGCGAACTCGAGACGCCGGTGGTGCTGACCAACACCCTCAGCGTTCCGGAGGCCGCCGCCGGGCTGATCGACTGGGTGCTCACGCGACCGGGCCACGGTGACGTGCGCTCGGTGAACCCGTTCGTGGGGGAGACCAACGACGGCGTGGTGAACGACATCCGCGCCCGCGTCGTGCGTCCGGAACACGTTGCCGAGGCGATCGAAGCCGCGGCCGACGGACCAGTCGCGGAGGGGTGCGTCGGCGCCGGGACGGGCACCGTGGCGTTCGGCTGGAAGGCGGGCATCGGCACGAGTTCACGCGTGCTGCCGCACGCGCTGGGTGGAGCGACCGTAGGCGTGCTCGTGCAAGCCAACCACGGAGGCGTGCTCGGCGTCGATGGTGTCCGTGTTGGCGAGCGGTTGGGTCGCCACTACCTGCACCGCGAGCTCGACCGTGGCGACGCCGATGGCTCGGTGATGGTGGTGGTCGCCACCGACGCCCCGCTGTCGGATCGCAACCTGCGCCGACTGGCCGTACGAGCGGCCGCCGGCCTGGCGCGCAACGGCGCGTCGTTCACGCACGGCTCGGGAGACTACGCCGTGGCGTTCTCGACCGCCGCCGAGGTGCGTCGGCACGACCGCGGTCGCGCACCGGAGGCGGGCGCGCCGTGGCCGAACGAGCGCATGTCGCCACTGTCCCAGGCCGTGCTCGAGGCGACCGAAGAGGCCGTGCTCAACGCTCTCACCCGTGCCGTCACCGTGCGTGGCTGGCGGGGCCGCGTGGTGGAGGCGCTGCCGCTCGACGAGTTGCGGGCACTGCTCGCGGGGCGGGCGGCGTCGACCGAGACGCCTTGACGTGTACGCCGAAGCGAGCACAGGCGACGTTGGGCGCCTCCGCGGCGCGCTTGAATGCCCTCATGGCCCCTGCACCAGACGTTTCGCCGCTCACCGCCTTCCTCGCCGCGCGCTTTCGAGACCACGAGGCCTGTACGCGCTGCCCACCGACTCGCGTGGTGGCCGCGTGGTTCGACGAGCTGCTCGGGCTGGTCGTGCCGGAGCGGGCCGAGCGCCGCTACTCCGACGAGGCTGAGCTCGCAGCGCACTTCGCCGACCTCCGCGTGCGTCTGGCGAAGCTCGCCAGCGTCGCCGCGCCACAGGAGGCGATCGACGCCGCGGGCTGCGCCGAGCGCTTCATGGCCGGCGTACCGGAGCTGCACGCGCACATCGACGAGGACGTCCGAGCCATCGAGGCCGGCGACCCAGCGGCGGTATCGCGCAGCGAGGTCGCGCGCACCTACCCCGGCGTCTTCGCCATCGCGGCGTACCGCGTTGCTCACGCGCTGCACGTGCTCGACGTGCCGCTCGTGCCGCGCATCCTCAGCGCCTATGCGCACGGCGCGACCGGGATCGACATCCACCCGGCGGCCCGCATCGGGCGTAGCTTCTGCATCGATCACGGCACCGGTGTGGTGATCGGTGCGACCAGCGTGATCGGCGACCGCGTCAAGCTCTACCAGGGTGTGACGCTCGGCGGTTTGTCGGTTCGCAAGCAAGACGCCGCCGTCAAGCGCCACCCGACCATCGAGGACGACGTCGTCGTGTATGCGGGCGCGACCATCCTCGGCGGCGACACCGTCATCGGCCGAGGCAGCGTCGTCGGCGGCAACGTCTGGCTCACCCGCAGCGTGCCGCCCGGGACGCGCGTGACCTATCGCGTCGCGGTCGAGCGCGAGGGCCTGGGCACCGAGGTGATCAGCGTGTCGGGCGGCGCTTGATGCGGTTGGTCGACCTGATCGGGAACACGCCGCTGGTGCGGCTCACACGGTTGGGTGCGCAACCAGGCGTGGAGCTGTTGGGGAAGCTCGAGGGCCAGAACCCCGGCGGGAGCGTGAAGGACCGTGCGGCGTACGGGATGATCCACGCCGCCCTCGAGCGCGGCCGCATCTCGCCCGGCGACCTGTTGATCGAGGCGACGAGCGGGAACACCGGCATCGCCCTGGCCATGGTGGCCGCCTCGCTGGGCATCCGCTTGCGCCTCCTCATGCCCGACGACGCTACGGCCGAGCGTGTCAAGACCATGCGCGCGTTCGGGGCCGACGTGGTGCTGACGCCCGCGGAGCGCACGATCGAGCACTCGCGTGAGCTGGCCGAGGCCATGGTCGCAGCGGGGGAGGGCGTCATGCTCGATCAGTTCGCGAACCCGGACAACCCAGCCGCCCACGAGCGCACCACCGGTCCGGAGATCTGGCGCGACACCGGCGGTCGCGTGACGCACTTCGTCTCGTCCATGGGCACCACGGGCACCATCATGGGTGTCTCGCGCGCGCTCAAGGCACGCGATCCCGCCATCACGATCGTGGGGGTGCAGCCCACCGAGGGTTCGAGCATCCCGGGCATCCGGCGCTGGTCGCCGGCGTTCACGCCCCGCATCTTCGAGCCCGCGCGGGTCGATCGCATCGAAGACGTGAGCGCTGCCGAGGCCGTGGCGATGACCCGTCGCTTGGCGCGTGACGAGGGCGTGTTCGGCGGCATGAGCAGCGGCGGCGCCCTCACGGCCGCGTTACGTGTGGCAGACGAACTCGACGAGGGTGTCGTCGTCGTGATCGTCTGTGACCGCGGCGACCGCTACCTGAGCTCGAACCTGTTCGACGAGGCGGCCGCCGCGCCCTGAGCGCGGCGGCCGCCTCGTTTCCCCGTCAGGGGCGCGCGTACCGACGGTACTCCTGCTCGAATCCCGAGCGCATCTCGGCCTCTCGTGCCAACACCTCGCGCACCTTGGGCAGCAGCGTCCGCGCCTCGTCCTCGGATAGGACGCACACGCCGTTGTCGTCCGCCACGATGAGGTCGCCGGGCGACACCACGACCCCGCCGCACACGATCGGCCGCTGGATCTCGCCGTCGATGTCGAGGCGTTTGCCGACGAGCGGCGAGACGGTACGCGTGAACACCGGGTAGCCCATGCTACGCAGTTCGGCCACGTCGGTGACGGCGCCGTCAACGACGAAGCCGGCATGGCCGGCGCGGATCGAGTGGAGCGCGCGGAACTCGCCCAGGCACGCGTGTTCGCGCTCGCCGACCTGGTCGACGACGATCACGTCACCGATCTCGGCAGCGTCGGCGATGCCGCGGAGGGCCGAGAGGTCGAGGTGGGGAGCCCGCACGGTTACGGCCGGTCCGACCAGCATCGTGCCGTGCAGCAGTGGCTTCAGGCCGTGGTCCATGAAGCGGAGCTTGTGCCAATGTCCGAGGATCGAGGGTGAGACCCCACGGTAGGCCTCGACGAGCTCTGGATCGGTTAGGTGCACGCTGTTCATGCGGATCTCCTTGGGTGCGGCATGCGCGTCAGGCACGCAGGGTCGGGTCGAGCACGTCGCGCAGGCCGTCCCCGAGGAGGTTGAAGCCCAACACGGCGAGGGTGATGGCGATGCCCGGCGCGAAGGCCATCCACGGGTCGAGGCGTAGGTAGAGCTGCGCCTGTGAGAGCATGCTGCCCCACTCTGCGGTGGGCGGCTGAACGCCCAGCCCCAGGAACGAGAGCCCGGCGGCCACGAGCATGGTCACGCCGATGCGCAGGGTCGCGTAGACGATCACGGGGGCGATGACGGCAGGGAGGAGGTGCCCGAACATGATGCGCACGTGTCCTGCGCCCAAGCCGCGGGCTGCCTCGATGAACACGCGCTCCTTGGCGCCCAGCACCGAGCCGCGCACCAGCCGCGCGAAGATCGGCACGCCGAACACCGCCGACGCGACGATCACCGGACCCACGCCCGGGCCCGTGATCGCGATCAGTCCGATGGCGAGGAGCAGGCCAGGGAACGCCAGCAACACGTCGACCAGCCGCATCGACACGGCGTCGACCCAGCTTCCAGCATAGCCAGACCACAGGCCCCATACGCCTCCGACGAGCGCGCCGAGCAGCTTCGCGGCGACGCCGATGCCGATCGAGGTCCTGGCGCCGGCGAGCACCCGCGAGAAGGTGTCGCGGCCGAACTGGTCGGTGCCGAGCCAGTGCTCGGCGCTCGGCGCCTGATTGAGCTTCAGGTAGTTCTGACGATCGGCGTCGAAGGGTGTCAGGTAGGGCCCGACGACCGCGAGGGCGACGAACAGGAGCGACAGGAACAGCCCCAGGCTGCCGCTCGGGTGCCTCAGCAGGCGGCGGAACGCGCTGCGGCGCCGCGGCGCGACACGAGCGTCAGGTTTCGCACTGGACGCGACCTCAGCCATAGCTGATCCGCGGGTCGACGGCCGCGTAGAGGACGTCGGCCAACAGGTTGATGAGCACGAACTGCACCGAGAACACCAGCATCAGCGCCTGGATCACCGGGTAGTCGCGCGCCTCGATCGACTGGATCAGCAGCCAGCCGAGGCCCGGGAAGTTGAAGACGGTCTCGACGATGACCGCACCAGACAGCAGGAAGCCGAACTGCAGGCCCGTGATCGTGATCACCGGGATGAGCGCGTTCTTGAGGACGTGCTTGCGCAGCACGGTGCGCGGATGGATGCCCTTCGCGCGGGCGGTGCGGACGAAGTCCTCGCCCATCACCTCGAGCAGGCTCGAGCGGGTGAAGCGCGCGACGGTGCCGATCGCGCCGGCGGCGAGCGTCACGGCCGGCAGCACCATGCCCGACCAGGTGAGGCTGCCCGCGACGGGGAAGAGGCGCCACTGCACCGCGAAGACGTAGATCAGCAGGATGCCGACGAAGAACGAGGGCGCACTGATGCCGAGGATCGAGCCGATCGTGACGCCCAGATCGGTGAGCGAGCCGCGCCGCACGGCGGCGATCACGCCCAGTCCGACCCCGACGATCATGGCCAGTGCGATCGCGATCAGCGACAGGGTCAGTGTGGCGCGGAAGTGGCGCTCGAGCAGTTCGGTGATGGGGCGATCCGAGCGGAACGAGCGGCCGAGTTCGCCCCGCGCCAGCGATCCCAGGTACAGACCGAACTGTGCGGGGAGGCTGCGGTCGAGGCCGAAGCGTTCGCGCACCGCTGTGACCTCGGCGGGCGTGGCGTCGAGGCCGGCGTAGAGCCGCGCCGGGTCGCCGGGGAGCGCCCGAACGAACAGGAACATGAGGATGGCGACCCCGAGGAGCGTCGGAATCGCCTGCACGAGGCGGCGCAGCAGATAGAGGAGCAGCATGGGAGTGATGCCCGGACCGCCGGCGAGGATGGGCGGTCCGGGCCGGGCGTCAGTCGATCAGGGGAGCGCGATCCGGCGCGCGTCGATCTGCTTGTTGGGGTAGTACGCGATGCCCGTCACGCCGCTGCGTTGACCGGCGATGTTGTCCGGCGAGTAGAGGAAGACCCACGGCGCCATCTCGTGCAGGATGCCGAGCGCCTGCGCGTAGATCGTCTCGCGCTCGGCGGGGTCGCCGGTGGCGGCGCCCGCCGCCAGGAGGTCTTCGAAGGCGGCGTCCTCGAAGAAGCTCCAGTTGTTCGCCGCGGGCGGCCACGAGCTGCGGGCGAAGGAGATCTCGAGCGTGCGGGCGGCGTCGCCCGTGGCGCTGGCCGCGCCGACGAGGCCGGCCTCGAACGTCGTCGTCTCGAGTGGCTGGAAGATCTGTTCGACCAGTGCACCACGCTCGGTCGGGTTGAGCGTCATGCGTACGCCGACGTCGGAGAACATCTGCTGCAAGACCGTCCCTGCTGTCTCGTACTCGCTCCCCGTGAAGGTCATGACGCCGAACGACAGCGTCTCGCCGCCGGGCCCGTAGCCGGCCTCGGTCAGCAGTTCGATGGCGCGTTCGGGGTCGTACGGGTACGGCCCCACCGGCGTATGCCCGAAGACGGGCGCCGGCATCGCAGACGTCATCACGGTGGCGAAGCCGCGGAACACCACGAGTGCGAGTTGCTCCTTGTCGACGGCGTAGTTGAGCGCCTGGCGGACGCGGACGTCGTCGAAGGGCGGGCGCTGCGTGTTCATCTGGAAGGTGCGCGCGAAGGTCGAGCGCGTGACCTGGACCTCGAGTTCGGGGTCGGCGTCGACGCTGTCGACGAGCGCGGGTGGGACGTCCTCGGCCCAGTCGATCTCGCCGGCCTCGAGCATGGCCACGCGAGTGGCCGCGTTGTTCACCACCATGAAGCGGATCGCATCGACGGTGGCGCTGTCGCCCCAGTAGCCGTCGAAGCGCTCGACCACCACGTACTCGCCGTCACGCCACTCGCCGAAGCGGAACGGCCCGGTGCCGACAGGGTTGCGCGGCACGTCGCCCTCCAGCGCAGCGGGGCTGGCGATGTAGGCGTTGGCCAGTGCGAGGTTGAATATGAACGCACCGTTCGGTGCTGCCAGGCGGAGCGTGAGCTCCATCGGGCCAGTGGCTTCCCACTCGCTCAGGCCGCCGAGGGTGCCGCGTCCGCGGGCACCGATCGGGTTGTCGGCGTCCATCATCCAATCGAGGTAGGCGACGACGGCTGCCGCGTCGAGCGCCGTGCCGTCGTGGAACACGACCCCCTCCCGAAGCTGGAACACCAGTTCGGTGGCGTCGTCGGAGATCGTCCATTCGGTCGCGAGCTCGGGCACGACATCGAAGTCGAGGTCGAAGCCGACGAGGCCCTCGAACATGGTTCGCATGACGCTTGCGTCGGCGAGGCCGGTGGCCTGGCCTGGGGCGAGCGAGGTGTGTGCGAGTGCTTGCGCCACGCGGGCGGTCTGAGCACTGGCCATCCCCAGCGCGAGGGTGGTCGCGAGGGCGATGAGGATCGGAGGTATGAGACGCTTCATGGTTGGCCTCCTCGTAGGCGAATGGGCACGGAGGGGTTCAGGAGCGGGCGTAGACGTCGGGTCTGAGGTGGTGGAGGGTAGGGATTTGGCGGCGGATCTTGTTGACGCGCGCCGTATCGATGCGGGCGTACGTGATGCCGATCTCGTCGGGCGCGCAGGCGATCACCGTACCCCACGGATCGACGACCAGCGACCGGCCGAAGGCCTTGAAGCCGCCCTCGCCGTCGCCGTCGCCGATGGTCGCAGCCGCGATCACGTACTGGCCGTTTTCGATCGCGCGCGCCCGGAGTAGCACCTCCCAGTGGTCGCGACCGGTGGGCGTGGTGAAGTTCGACGGGACCATGGTCGCGACCGCGCCCCGAAGCGCCAGGGCACGGAACATCTCAGGGAAGCGCAGGTCGTAGCAGATCGTGAGCCCGACCGTCCCCAGCGGCGTATCGACCGACTCGATCCGGTCTCCCGGCAGGTTGCGTGTCGACTCCATCGCCTTGACCTGGCCGTCGACGACGACGTCGAACAGATGGACCTTGCGGTACGCGGCCGCCTGGCGGCCCTCGGGGTCGAACACGAGCCCGGTGTTCCAGGTCTTGTTCGGGTCGTCGGTTCGCTCGTTGAAGCTGCCGGCGAAGAGCCACACGCCGTGCGTGCGCGCCGCCGTGGCGAGCGCCTCGGTCAGGGGTCCCGGCACCGGCTCGGCCTGCGCCAGCTTGAGGGCGTTCGGGCCGCGCAGGTGGAACGTCTCGGGGAGCGCGATCCAATCGGCGCCGGCGCGCGCCGCATCTTCGATCAGCTCGAAGGTGCGCTCGAGGTTGGCGGTCTTGTCGGTGCCGGGATCGGTCTGGACGAGGGCGACGATGGCGGTGTCGGACATACCGGACGGTACAGCATGCCCGCTGATGGCTCCGTCACACCCCGCATCATGGTCAGGCGATACGTTGACCAGCACGCCACACGCCTGCCGCCCGCGGCGACCATGGCCCACCCAGGCGTCCATGAGGAGGTCTCGCATGCCTAGCCGCACCAGCGCCCCCAGTCCGCTCGCCCTCGCCCTCTCGTTCGTCGTCGCCCTCGGGCTCGCCACGGCGGCGGCCGTGGGCGAGGCCATGGCGACCTATCAGAACGATGCCGCCGGCTTCCGTCTCGACCATCCGGCTTCGTGGGAGGCGCTCGATGGAGGCTTGGAGAGGACCAGTGTGGACCTGTTCGACGAGTCCGGATTGGGCTTCGCGACCGTTGCCGTGTACCCGACGAGCGACCTCCCGTCGACCGACCCGGCCACGTTGCTCGAGCTGTTGTTCGACGGTCACGTGATGTTCGTCGAGGTCCTCGAGACGCGTGACGGCGACGCGATCAGTCTCGGTGGCGTCGCCGGCGTCGTGCGTCACTTCGACGGCGTGAGCACGCAGGGCGCCGGAGCGCCGCAGACCGGCAGCGTCTACGTCGCGAGCACCGACGAGCTCCTCATCGTGATCAGCGTGCAGGCGAACGCGGACCACATCGAGGCGTACCGGCCCGCGTTCGATGCCATCGTCGCGAGCTTCGCCCTCGCTCCCTGACGGCCTGGCGTCGGGGCCGTGGCGCGTGCGGGGTAGCATGCCGGCATGAGGCGCGCACGCAACCACCATCCCGCGTCTAGGACGGTGTCATGACGCGGCGAACCACACGGCTCGCGAAGCCGTCGTCGCCTGCGTGCCCCGTGCATACGGTCACCATCGAGCGCCAGCTCGAGCAACCACCGGTGACGGTGCGCTCGGAGCTCGAGCCGCTCGGTGACGGACGCGTGCGGATCGTTCGCTACCTGCGGAGGCGCCGGCATGCGGCGCGCTTCGAGCGCGTGCGGGCCATGGAGGGCCGGGTGGTGTCCTTCGAGCAGCTCCACGTGGGCCGCTCGTACGGCGAGGTGTTCCCCCAGGCCGGGTTGTTCGACGGTGCCGACGAGGCCAGCTGAGGCTGGCCGGCGGAAACAGGGCGTCAGGCCACGCGGGAGCGCTCCGTCGCCGTCACACGGGTGCGAGCGTGCCGGCGAAGATGATCCAACACAGCACGGACTTGGCCGCCAGGCTCAGGATGATGTAGGCGCGTTCACCGTACACGTAGTCGCGCCATGGCCCGATCTTCTTGTACTGCAAGACCATGTTGACGGCGAAGATGTTGAAGAACACGAAGAGCGTGGGGACGATCGCGTACACGAAGGCCGGGGGTCCGGCCTCGCCGCCCGACGAGACCGCGCCGGCGAACGAGATCATGATCACGATCCAGGGGACGATGCCGGCAACGCTGCCGTAGATGAACGCCGACCAATCGACCCGTTCCGTGTAGTGGTTGTGGTACTCCATCATGATTCCGAACAGGTTCATGGTCGCGTTCACCGTGAAGATGAGGATGACCGCGCCGAGGTCCCACACGCCGGTGAGCAGTCCGATCAAGACGATCATCACGGACGAGCTGAGCGCGTACTCGTAGAAGCGCACGGGGTTCATGCCGCGCCTCAAGTCGCGCGCGTAGCGCGAGAAGCCGATCGTGGCGAGGTACCCGTGGGCGACGGCGGAGATCAGCAGGAACGACGCGACGGCGGGGCCGAAGCGCAGCTCGAACAGCAGCTGTGGGTCGGGGGAGAGCGAGAACGTCTCGGGGTCGAAGCTGAGGAAGTTGGTGAAGATCGGGTAGGTGGTGTCGTTGCTCACGAGGATCATGAACACGCCCTGAACGAGGTGCACCAGCCCCATGATCGCGTTGAAGCGCCGCAGGCGCTGCATGCGTTCGTCGCTGACGTGCACGCTGCGGGTCGTCGTGGTGGCCATGGAGCTCCGTTCATCGTTGCCGGCGCAGGTTGGTGCCCGCTTCGGCGCCAGCCTACCGCTCCACGAGAGGCGTGAACCGTGGGCGCAGTGCCAGTCGCACTCAGTCGCGAATTATCAAATGCGGCACATGCCTCGCGGTTCCCGCGCACCCTCGATCCATGTCGACCCTCGCGCCGGGAAGGGCCTGTCCGATAATGTTGCGGTGCGCTGAACGTGACGGTGACGTGGGTACACCGAGAAGGTCCACTGTGCACACGTGTTCCGCCACGTAGACCGCGTTCGATCAGGGTGCTGAGGTCACGGTGCGTGGCGATGTCGGATGGCGAGTCGTGGGCGTGGGTAGGTGCGGCGTTGGACTGGGTGTCTTGGGTCAGGGGTCATACGAAGAGTGTGATAAGTTGTCTTATCAAATGTCAATCAGAGGACGCCAACGACCCGCACGAAGCCATCCTCAGGGCTGTCTCGCAGACCTCGACGTCCGTTCCGGAACCCGATAGCGCGACTTCACTCGCGCGGTGGTCCGTCGTCGAGGGCGCGCTGGTACGGATGCAATCGCGGGTCGAGCGAGAAGCGCTCGCGACGCACGATCTCGACGCGCGCCATCTCGGCGTGCTGCGGGTTGAGGATGAGGTTGTGATCGAAGGGCACGATCACGCTCGGGACGCGCAGCACGAGCGTGCGGGCAGAGCGCAGCCAGTCGCTCCCGAACGCCCGCGAACGCGCCTCGGGATCTTCGCCGTTCGCCACGGCCTGGTGCTGCAACTGCCAGGCACGCTCGACCGACACCTCCTCGACGCTGGCGTCCTCGGGCAGCGCGAGCTCGAGCAGGGTCTGGTCGTCGAAGTCGGCGAGCCCGGTGTGGACGGCACGCTCGAGCAGCGCGAGGCTGGCGTTGCTGCTGGTGTACACGACGGGAGTGCCGAGGTCGTTCCAGCGACCGGCGGCGTGGAGGCCGCCGGCGCCGTCGATGGGGTCGAATCCGGGTGTGCGCGCGTAGGGTGCCGCGTGGTCGAACAGGCGCCAGGCGCGCACTAGTACAGCCCGTGCTCGATCTTCGCCAAGGTGCGCTTGACGCGTTCGTACCCCTGGACGTTGCGTAGGTGCGCGAGCGGCGGAAGGCGATCGAGGCTCACGATGGGCCGGTACAGCCAGCGGATGGCCTTGGCCTCGTCGCGGAACACCCGAGACGCTTCGCGAAGCGTCTCGCCCAGCATGTCGAGCCGGATGCTCTCGTGCTCCGTGAGGCTGCCCTCGCTGAGGCGCCGCGCGTAGGTGCGCTCGCTGACGCCGAGGAACGCCGCCATGGCGCCGGTCTCCAGTCCCAAGAGCCGGCGCAGGCGCTCGGCCTCCTGCGAGGATCGTTGCGCTCGCGCGCCCTCGAACCACGCGGCGTCGAACGGCGGATGGCCAGCGTTCCCGCTGGCCGGCCTCGCCCAGCGATCACCCGTCGTCGAGGTCTTCTCCTTGAACGGCATAGGCCCCTCCTGGCGGACAGTATGGCACGATTCGCACGCCAACATGGCAGGGTGCGGCACCTGTCCGCCGGAAGGGCGCTCGTTCAGCCGTCGTCCGTGATGTCTTGGATCCAGGTCAGGGCACGCATCGTCACCGGGAAGCCCGCCGTGGTGGCAGCCAGGAGCGCGACGTGCTCCAGATCGTCCTTGCCGAGCCCTGCTGCGAGGCCCTGGCGCACGTGGCTGTGCGTGGCGCCCTCGGAGTTCGTGGCGATCGCGATGGCGAGCTTGACCAGGCGCCGCTCGCGGTCGCTGAGGGGACCGGCCTCGTGGGCGATCGAGGCGAAGCGCTCGTACGCCTCGATCAGTTCTGGGCGCTCTTCGGTGATGCGCAGGTACGGTGCGGGCTTGGACATGGAAACCTCCGGACGGCAGCGTCACCCACCATCATATGTGGGCGTGCCCGGGCAGCACGAGCGTCGCTCAGGTACCCGCGGCGGAGCGAACCCGGCCGGGCCTCGTGTACAGCTGGTACGTGAGATCACGCAACAGCGACAGGATCACCGCAGAACGCCGCTGGTCCATGTCGGGCAGCGCAAGGTCGGCCTCGTCCGACGGCAGGAGCGAGCGCCGCGCGGCGTCCCCGACGCTCTCCTCCACGCCGCTCAGCGCCAACATCTCCCCCACTTGGGTCTCGATGCGCGAACGACCATCGTTGCCGAGGTCGCGCACGATGGCCTGCACCACACGGCGCGCCATGGCCCCGAAGCCGTGATGGGCGCCGACCGACAGGCACGCGAGCGCCTCTTCGATCTCGCGCTTCACCTCGTCGGGCACGTGTTCGACGTCGAACGCCTCGCGCACCGGCAGCGCGATGCGCGCCTTGTCGACCCGGGTCGGATCCCAGTCGGTCACTTCGAAGGCGACGGGGATGGGCATCAGACAGGCATCGCAGTGGTAGGTGACCATGATCTGGCGCAGCTTCGCCGCCTTGGCGACGTTCTCGATCAGATCCTGCATGCGCGTGAAGCTCGCGCGCTGCCCACAGTGCGGACAGGTACCGCCGCAGCGCAGGGCGTTGAGCGGCGCGGGAGGCTGCGTGCCGTAGAACTGGAGCATGCTCGACGATACCCGGTGAGCGTCGCCATGCGCGTCTGCAGCGCCGTCAGTCGCTCGGCAGGAACACCCACGCCTCCGGACGCCCGACGTTGCAATGCACCGCCCGCCCCAGCAGGCCGCAGCCGGCAACCGAGAGGTAGAGCGCCACCCGCGCCGCATGCCACGCGGCGAGCTCGGATGGGCCCGGGTCGCGCCGGCCGGCGACGGCCGCCAGGCGGTGGTGCGCCGCAGGAACCGGGTGGAAGATCGTCTCGACACCGCGCGAACGCTCGAGCTCGTCGTCCTGGTCCGCCTCGAGCCGCTCGAGCGAGGCGCGCAGCGCATCGCGATCGAAGCCGGACGCGAGGGCGGCCGCGTCGGCGCGGTAGACCGCCCATCGCGACGGTGTCGGGAGCAAGAGCACGCCGACGAACGACCACAGCGTGCCCCACAGCGCCAGGCGCACGACGTCGGCGAGGCCCACGATCGGCCCGACGGCGACGAGGTGCGCAGCCAGCGGGACCGACGTCCACGCGAGCGCCAGCAGCACGCCCCGGTCCCGCGCTCCAGTGCTCGTGAGCCACGTGCGCCGGACGAGCTGCAGCGCGAGACCGACCCGCTCGCCGTCGCGCAGCCAGTGTGCGGGCACCACCCATGCGGTGCGGCCGGGCAGTCCGTAGGCACCGCCCGTCACGTGCGACTCGTCGGTCATGAGGACGCGCGTGCGCCCGCCGAGGTCGTTCGCGGGCGAGGCGCCACGAGGCACGACGATCCGTCCAGCACCGACGAGCTCGGCGACCCGCGGTTGAGCGTGCAGCAGCAGCGCTGCGATCGCGACGAAGACGACCACGCTGCCCCCGGCGCCGAAGGTGCGCGACGCGAGCATCAGGGCGAAGCCGCTCAGGGCCAGCATGCTGGCGTATACGCTCGCACCTCGCAGCCAACGCCTGGCGAAGCGCCAGAGCGACTCTTGGGTCCGCCCGTACTCGCGGGGCAGCAGGAAACCTCCGAACAGGTCGAACGGCGCCATCAGGGCAGCGTGCGCGGCGACCAGCAGGGCGAGCCAGGCCAGTTCCGCGCCGGCCGCGAGCTCCGTGCTCGGGACTGCGCTCGGGAGGTCGAACGCGACGCCGAGGGCAGCGAGCACGCTGAGCGTACCGACGGCGCTGGCGCCAACGTACAGCCGAGACCTGGCGTAGGTCATCACGGGCATGGGCGAGTCTGGATGCGCTGCCATCGGTTCATGCTAGGCATCGACCCGGTCGACGGTCTGCGCTCGGGGCCCCAGTAGCGCGGCGCCGTGCGACATCCGTCGCGCTCCGCGCCAGAGGCAGCGCGTAGCATCGGACATGCGCACGCCCTGGATCGTGCTCGGGTACGTCGTCGTGTCGGCGCTGTGGATCGGCGTGAGCGACGCTGCGGTCGCCGGGATGTTCGGCGATCTCTCGCACGTGCAATGGGCGCAGACGGTGAAGGGCTTGGCGTTCGTCGCGGCGAGCGGCGGCCTGATGGCGGTCCTCCTGATTCCCTTCGAGCGTCGCCAGATGCGCACGACGCGCACGCTCAAGCTCGCCCTGCGCCTGAGCGACGTGGTGAACAGCGCACCGGATCTCGAGACGGCGCTGCGCCACGGCCTCCGCATGGTGATCGCCAGCACGCGCTGGACCGTCGCAGAGGCGTGGCTCGTCGACCACGAGCGCCAGGTGCTGCGCTGCGTGGCGCGGGGGCACGCTGGTGGCGACGCACTGCAGTCCTTCTCCGACGCCGCGCTCGGGCTGGCCTTGGCACCCGGCCAAGGGTTGCCCGGGCGCGCCTGGGCGCTCGCGGCCCCGGTGTGGTCGCCCGACGTCCGTTCCGACGAGCGCTTCGTTCGCCGCGCCGAGGCGCGCGACGCAGGCGTGATCACGGGCATGGCGTACCCCCTGCGCTTCGACGACGACCTCGTAGCAGTGATCGCGCTGTTCTGTACGGAGCGAATCCCAGAGCGTGAGGCACACACCGGGATCAACCTCGTGATGGCGAACGACGTCGCTGCGAGCATCGCCGCCAAACGGGCGTCGGACGACCTGCGCACGCTCAACGCGCAGCTCGAACGACGCGTCCTGGAGCGCACCCGCGACCTCGACTCCTTCGCCCGGACGGCGTCGCACGACCTCAAGGCGCCCGTGCGCGCCATCCAGGGCTTCGCACGTGCGATCCAAGCGGACGCGGGCGACACGCTGCCCAGCGACGTGCGCAGCTACGTCGCAGCGATCGAGACGGCGACCGTGGAGATGACGACGCTCGTGGACGGGATCTTGGCGTATAGCCGGGCGTCGCGAGACGCCATCGCGCTGGAGGCCGTGGCGCTCGACACGGTGTTCGACGCCGTCGTCGACGATCTCGCACGTCAACGTCCCGAGCTCGCAGCGTGCGTTCGCGTGGAGCGGCCGCTGCCGGGCGTACGTGGCAGCATCACGGCGCTGCGTCTGGTCTTCGGCAACCTCGTGGAGAACGCGCTCCGCTACGTCGCCCCAGGCGTGACGCCCGACGTTCGGGTCTCAGCGACCGTGGTCGGCACGGGCGTCCAGGTCGACGTCATCGACAACGGGATCGGAGTGCCCGAGCGCGCCCGCGAGCGCATCTTCGAGCCGTTCGAGCGCCTGCACGCCAGCGAGACGTACCCCGGAACCGGTGTCGGGCTGGCGACCGCCCGCCGAGCCGTCGAGCGCCTCGGCGGCGCCATCGCGGTGTCAACCAACCTCGACGGCGGTTCGGTCTTCAGCGTGTGGCTCCCCGAGCGGGATCTGCCGGACACGGAGCCTCGAGGCGACGTCCGGCCCGTGACGGCATGACATCGCACGATGGGTGGCATGGGATGATGCGAGGCGACGCATGCGCTGCCTGATCGTCGACGACAACCCTGCTGATCGCGCCCTCTTGGCTCGCGAGCTTCGCGCCGCGTTCGCAGGCATCGTCCTCGTGGAGGCCGGGACCCCAGACACGTTCGAGGCCGCCATGACCGGTCCGCCGCTCGACGCCGCCGTGACCGACTATCACCTGCGCTGGGCGACGGGGCTCGACGTGTTGCGTCGGATCCGTACGCGGGGCGACGTCCCCGTCGTCATGTTCACGGGAACCGGGAACGAAGCCGTCGCCACGCAGGCCTTCGGCGAGGGCATGGACGACTACGTCATCAAGGACAGCGCCAGTTACGCGCGCGTGGCCCGGTCGCTGACGCGAGCGCTCGAACGCCGTCGCGCAGACGCCCGGACGAAGCAACTCGTGCAGGTGATCGAGCAGAGCCCCAACATGGTGGTGTTGACCGACGCACATGGCATCGTCCAGTACGTGAACCAACGCTATACGGACATGACTGGCCGCCACGGCGATGCGGTCATCGGTCGTCCCTTCGGCGACGGCAACGACAAGACGACACCCATCGTACGGGCCGTGAGACGGTCGCTCGAAAGCGGTACCCCTTGGAACGGTGAGTACGTCGCGGAGAGCACGGAGGGGCGCCGTTACGAGGAACGGGCCACGGTCTCCCCGTTGCGCGACGAGCGCGGCACGGTCACGGGTTGCGTCGTCGTGGCGATCGACGTGAGCGACGAGCACGCGCTCACGCGGCGCGTCGAGTACCTGGGCCTGCACGACGCCCTCACCGGCCTGCCGAACCGGCGGCTGCTGCTGGAGCGTTGCCAGCACGCCCTCTCGGAGTCGGGCGCTCGCGGCAACGGTGCGGCCCTCGCGTGCATCGACCTCGACGCCTTCAAGATGGTCAACGACAGCTTGGGGCACGGGATCGGTGATCTGGTGCTGCGGGAGGTCGCGGCCAGGTTGCAAGCAGCGGTCCGCGGCGGCGACACCCTCGCGCGCGTCGGAAGCGACGAGTTCGCGGTCTTGCTCGACGACGCCCACTCGGATGCGAGCGTCTCCGACCGAGTGCGCCGCTTGGAGCAAGCACTCGTGCAGCCCGTTCGCGTGCATGAGCGCGACATGCCGGTCAGCGCCTGCATCGGGATCGCGCTGGCGCCTCACGACGCGGCCGATGCCGACGCCCTGCTGACACGCGCGCAAACGGCGCTCCACCACGCCAAGACGGCGGGGAGGGGCACGACACGGTTCTTCACGAGTTCCCTGTCCGAGGTGGTGAGTGAGCGCCTCGCTCTCGAGATGGAGCTGCGTGAGGCGTTGCGTGCGAACCAACTCGTGCTCGCGTACCAGCCGCGGGTTCGGCTTGCCGACGACACGGTCACCAGCCTCGAGGCGCTGGTTCGTTGGCAACACCCGACGCGGGGCATGGTCCCCCCGAACCAGTTCATCCCCGTCGCCGAGGAGACGGGGTTGATCCACGGAGTAGGGACGTGCGTGTTGACCATGGCGACCGGACAACTCGCCGCCTGGCGCGACGCGGGCATCGATCCACTGCCGATCGCGGTGAACCTGTCGGCCATGGAGTTGTCCCGCGTGGGCGTCGTCGACGACGTCCGCAATGCGCTGAGCCGCCACGGGCTGCCGGGAGCACTGCTGGAGGTCGAGGTCACGGAGACGGCGTTGATGGCGTCGTCGTTCGACGTTGCGGAGACGCTCGAGGCGATCCGCGCGCTCGGTGTGCGGATCTCGGTCGACGACTTCGGTACCGCGTACTCGTCGCTCAGCCGTCTCGGAGCACTGCCGGTCGATCACGTGAAGATCGACCAGTCGTTCGTCCGCGCGCTCGACGGTGGCGGTACCGATGGGATCGACGAGCGCGCCGCCGCGCTGGTGCGGGCGGTGCTCGGCATCGCCGACAGCCTCGGTCTCGGCACCATAGCGGAGGGGATCGAGACCCCTGTCGAACTGGCGTTCCTACGGGCACAGGGCTGTGGGTACGGTCAGGGTTATCACCTGATGCGACCGGCCGACGCGGCCGCGGTCACCGAGGCGGTCCGGACGCGCCGGCTCCCGGCCTGAGCGCGCCTCAGGCGGCGGGACGCTGCTTGATCCAGCGCAGCAGCCGACCATCTTCGTCCTCGCGCTCGTCGAGCGGCTCGAACCCGGTCTTCTCCAGCACGCGCACCGAGGGAGCGTTGTTGACGTGGCACTCGGCGATGACGGCGGTCACGCCTGGGCGGGCCAGGAGCCAGTCGACGAACGCACCGCCGGCCTCGGTGGCGAAGCCCCGATCGCGCCGCTCGCGAAGCGTGGCGTAGCGCACCTCGACTCGCCCATCATGGTCGGGGAGCGCGGTGCAACCGATCTGCCCGACCGCCTCGAGGCTGACGCGGTCGATCACCATGGCGTTCCACGGCTCGCTGTGGTCCGACGCGCGCAGCGCGAGCAGATCCGGGAGCCCGCCGAGATCGTCCCCCGGCCATCCAGCCGGGACCCGCACCGGGACCGGCGCACCTCCGACGTCCATGTCGATCTCGAACTCCTCCATCGCGGCGCGACGCTCGAGCGCGACGCTCGGGGTCGGAATCATGAGCGTTCGGTCGGTCTCGATGATGAATGCAGGCGGCGTGCTCACCGTCGCCTCCTCTCGGACGTGACCGAGTCGACGTCCCTTCCTAGCCTACGCGACGCGCACCGCACCGTGGTCGCGCTCTTCGACGTCACCGTGAGTCACGGGCGCCTCGTCCCGCTTCAGGCTCCGAGCAAGCGCGGGTAGACGAGCCTGAATCGAACGGTGACCACGGGCAGCCTGGGATCGACCGCGCCGGCCCGGCGCGCCTGGCGCTCGAAGGCTGCGCGATGCGTCTCTCGCCACTGCCGCAGCGACAAGTCTCCTTCACCGCAATCGGCGGCGAAGTGCTCATCGACGAGGTCGAACGGAACCACGCGTTGCTCGATCACCTCGACGACGGCGCGCGGTCGATCACGGCCGTCACCCACCACGAGCAAGTCGCCCTCCGCCGGAACGTCGTTCCCGTCGGCCCGCAGGACGGCCAGAGGGAGGGCGCTGGCGCGCTGATCGCCGGCGAGGATGCGCCCGAGGCGCGACGACGCGTGCGCGGGTGCGTCGCCCTCGTCCCATGTGTGCAGCGTCCTGCCGGCCACGTCGATCGGCGTGTCGGCGAGCGCCGCTGCGACGAACGGTTCGATGAGGGGTCGCGCATCCACGAAAGCGAGCCTCCTAGCCGAGGCGCAGCACCCGAACCGGGGTACCGCAGTCTCCTTAGCCACGATGCTAGCCCCTTGGTCCGACCCGCCTTACACAATCGTCACATTGGGCCGGTGCTTGGAGGACGCTTCACGTGGTCGACGAGATCGCATCGACCAGGGCGAGCAACGCTGGCTCGAGCGTCGCACGTGCGGCGTGCCCCGTGACGATGTTGTCGGCCGCGCCGCGCAGGGCCAACACCAGCCCGGTGAGCTGCAGGACGCTGTCGCCATCGGGTAGCAGCGCTGCGACGAGGCGCATCTCGACGTCAGCCAGGCGTGCTCGCGCGCGATCTCGGGCGCTGTGGTCGCCTGACACGGCGCGGACGACGACCCGGTAGCCCTCGGGCATCGCGTCGATGGCGTCGAGGAAGGCCATGACGACGGCGCGTCGATGGGCCGACACGTCGATGTCGGCGACGGTCTCGACCGCCTCGAGCAACCTCGCCGCCCGATCGTCGGCCAGCGCGTCGAGCAAGCCGTCTTTGGACTGGAACTCGGTATAGAAGACCATCGTGGAGCAACCGGCAGCTCGGGCGAGGGGACGCATGGAGAGTGCTTCGATGCCCTCGGCCTCGAGGCGTTCACCGGCGACGTGCAACAGCCGTGCCCGGAGCGCTGAGCGCGCGCTCGCCTTCGCCTGCTCGTACGCGGACGGCCCCGTCGTCACGATCGCAGGATATCACACCGTCATCATTCACCGACATCGTTCGGCACAGGCGCTCTTGGCCTCCCCTGACGCACGTGGCGGATGCCACACGCGATTGGCGCCGTTGCATGTTTGATAATTGCGATGACCTTGACACCACGTCCCGGGCACGATCCACTGGCTCGAGCCGAGCAACTCCACCGCTGGAGCGAGGAGGCGTTGCGGCGCTTCGCGGTCCTCGCAGCCAACGAGCGCGATGTGGACCGTCTCTGGTCGCTCACCGAGGCCCATCTCACGCTGCATGGCCACGCCGGTGTCGGCACGTCGCGCCACACGCACCGTGCCTACCGGCGCGGCGTCGTCGAGCTGGTCACCCTGTGGCACGACGTCAACCTGCTTCGGCCAGCCCGTGACGCGGGCGTCATGTACGTCCAGCGCCTCCGTGCCGGCGATCGCGAACCGCTGCTCGAGGCCGCCGAGCCGGGCAAACGCGGTCGCCGACCGAAGCGCGGCCCGTTGGCCCCGGCCACGATAGAACTGCGGATCGCAGCGGCGCGCGCGCTGTACGCCGCGTTGCGGTGGTCGGGCGCCACGGAGGCCGATCCCTTCCGCGACGTTCGTACCGGCCGTGACGCGACGCGCGAGGAGGACGTGATGGCGGCCAAGGTCTACACGGAGGTCGAGATCATCGAACTGCTCGGGCACGCCCGCGACGACGACGACCGGCTCGTGCTGCTCCTCGGGGCGCACGCCGGCCTGCGCGTGAGCGAGATGCTCGCCCTGCGCTGGGAACATCTCGATCTGGAGGGGCGCCGCTTGCTGGTACAGGCCGGCAAGGGCGGCAAGGACGCCCTGGTCTCCCTCACCCCGAAGCTCGCTGCAGCCCTAGGCGAGGCGGAGCGCCGTGCGCTCGTCGACGACCGCAGGCCGAGCGTCGTGCGCCTACGCTCGCAGTACGGCGTGTACCGCCGTCTGCGCCGGCTGTGCGACCGGGCCGAGGTGCGATTCCGCGGCGTACACGCCCTGCGCCACGCAGCAGGTACCCGCCTGTACCGGCAGACCGGCGATCTCGGCCAGGTCCAGGACCACTTGCGCCACGCCACGCTCGACATGGCACGACGCTACGCCCGCTCGGACCGGCGTGTGCTCGAGCGATCGCTCGACGACTGGACCTGAGCCAGCGGCCGCAGTACTCGTGCTATCCTGGGCGCAACCGGTTGCGGGCCGTCGCTCGCGCCACGAGGGGGCCTCGCATGAAGGCGGTGACGCTGCAGGACCTCGCCGATACGCTGGGCGTCGCACGCTCGACGGTGTCGCGGGCGTTGCGCGACGACCCCCAGATCTCCCCTACCACTCGTCACCACGTGCGGCGCCTCGCGCGCGACCTCGGGTACCACCCGAACGCCGCAGCTCGGGCCCTCACGAGGCGCCATAGCGGCGTCGTCGGCGTGGCGTTGCCGCGCTCGGCCCCCTTCGTCTTCGCGAACCCGTACTTCTCGACACTCCTGGAGGGGATCGCCTCGATCGCCGAGGACGCTGGCGTGCCGATCCTCTTCAGCGCCAGTCCGACGCCCGACTACGAGCGCTGGTTGCGCGAGGGACGCGTGGACGGCTTGATCGCGCTCGGCTACGGCGTGCGTACCCTCGACCTCGAGCAACTCGAGGGTCTCGCTGGCCGCTCGGCCGCGATCGCGCTGGTCGGGGCCCCCCCGCGCCCCACCGAGCTCCCCACGGTGATCGCCGACGAGGCGCCGGGTATCGCGACCGCCTGCGACCGACTCGCCGCCGCCGGGCACCGCGAGCTCGCGCTGGTCACTGGGCCCGAGGGCGCGGCCTACGCGAGGGCGCGCGCGAGCATGTGGCGTACGAGCGCGACGAGCGCCGGCATGACGATCGTCGCCACGGTCCACGGCGACGACACCCAGCCTGGCGGCGCTGCTGCTGCCCGTCACCTGCTCGAGCGGGATCCCGTCCCCGATGCGTGGCTCTTCGGGAACGACGCCATGGCGTTCGGGGCGCTCGGCGCCCTCGAAGCCGCTGGCGTACGGGTCCCGTCGGACGTCGCCGTGGTCGGCTTCGACGACGTCCCACCCGCGGCGCTGCTCGGGCTCACCACCGTGCACCAACCGGTTCGCGCACTGGGGGAGCAGGCGATGCGACTCGTCGTCGCCGCTCTTCGTGGCGACACCGCTCCCGGCCACACCTTCAGCACCCACCTCGAAGAGCGCCGCACGACGCGCTCGGCCCCGAGCACGCCCGCCGTGTCGAGGCACGGCGTCACGGAGGACGTCACGTGATCACACCAGCACAGCTTCGCATCGCCTTCGCCACGGTCGTCCGAGACGCCTTCAAGGGTGACGCCGAGGCGCTCGCCTCGCGCGCGCTCGCAGCGCTCGAGCAGCGCGGCGCGACGCTCGGATACGCAGTCGACGCCGCGCCCGAAGCCGTGCGCGACGTCGACGCCGCCACGCGGGTCGGGGCGTGGGTCGCCGCCGGGCGCTACGACTTCCTCCTGATCATCCACGCCACCTTCGCCACGGCCGACCTGCTGGCTCCCTTGTTGCGGTCCAGCGACGCCGTCGGTGTCTGGGCCGTTCCCGAGGCGGAGGGTCTGCCCTTGGGTCGCCCCGGCGTCCGCACCGGCATGCGGCCCCTACCGCTCAACAGCCTCTGCGGCCTCAACATGACGCTGTCCACGCTCGACCACCCAGCCGTCGCCGCGCAGGGAACGGTCAAGTGGTACTGGGGAGCCCCCGCGAGCGCCGCGTTCGAGCGCCGCTGGGAGACCACGGTGCGCGCTCTCCACGGGCTGCGAGCGCTCGGGCAGGCGCGTGTCCTACAGATCGGCGGAACCGCCCCGGCCTTCTACCGACTCGAGGAGGGTCCGAGCGCCCTCGGGGCCGTCGTCGACAGCGTGCCGCTGCAAGCGCTGTACGACCGCATGGCGGCGTGCCCCGAGGACGACGTCGAGACACGCGCTGCTGCTTGGCGTGCGAGCGAGGTCCCGGTCGGCGCGACGCCCGAGCACGTGCGCGTCGCTGCCCGAACCGAGCTCGCGCTGACCGCCCTCGCGACCGAGGGCGACTACCAGGCCCTCGCGCTGCGCTGCTGGCCCGAGTTCGCCGACGCGTGCGGCGGCATGGCGTGCGCCTCGGTCGGCGCCATGGCCGATCGCGGCGTGCCCACCGCCTGCGAGGGCGACGTGATGGGAGCCCTCTCGATGCTCGCGCTGCAAGCGGTCGCGGGAGCGCCCTCGGCGCTGGTCGACCTCTCCGACCTCGATGTCGAAGGCGACCGGCTCCTGCTGTGGCACTGCGGCAACGCGCCGATCGCCTTCGCCGGCGCGGCAGGCGCGCGGCTGACCACGCACTTCAACCGCGACGGGGTGGGCGTGGTGCGCGACATGCACCTGCGCCCCGGAGCGGCGAGCGGCTTCAGGCTCCTCGCTGGCGGTGCCGCGGCCGTGATCGTGACCGGCTCGATCGACGAGCCCTCCGAGCCCGACGTCGACGGGGTGCGCGGCTGGTGGCGCGACCTGCGCTGGGACGGCACCCCTCGGACCGCCTTCGAGGTCGTCTCACAGGTGCTCGACGCACGCCTCCCCCACCACCTGGCGCTCGCGCCCGGTGAGGTCGGCGAGGCCCTGCACGAGTTGACCGTCCGCTTGGGCGGGCGGGTGGTGGATCCGGCGCGTGTCCGCGACGCGCTGATCGCGGCGCCATGACCACACCCGTCGTCGTCGCCGCCGTCGGCCTCGCCTGCCTCGACCACGTCTGGCACGTCGACCACTTCCCGCCCACGCGCTCACGCACCCACGCCAGCAGCTACCGCAGCCACGGTGGCGGTCCCGCCGCAACGGCCGCCGTCGCCGCCACCCGCCTCGGCGCCGAGGCGCACCTCTGGGCGAGCCTGGGCGAGGACGAGGCGGCCACGACGGTCGAACGCGAACTCACCCAGGAGGGCGTACTGCTACACGCGCTGCGCGCTGCGGGCGCACGCAGCTTCGTGAGCGCCGTGCTGGTCGAGCCGTCGGGCGAGCGACACATCTTCCCCTACCGCGGCGACGCGCTCGCCGACGATCCAGAACGCCTCGACTGGTCGGCGCTCGCACGCGCGCGAGTGCTGCTCACCGACGCTCGCCATCCGCAGCTGAGCGCGCACGCGCTGCAGGCAGCCCGCCGCTACGGCATCCCCACCGTCGGCGACTGGAGCGATCTCCGCCACTGGGATCAGACGGCGTTGGTGGATCACCTGATCGTGTCCGAGGAGTGCGCACGCGCGGCGCTCGGCGACCAGGCGCTCGGCGAAGACGACCTGGCGGCGGCGCTACCGCGGCTGCGCAGCGCCGAACACCAGCTCGTGGCGGTGACCCTGGGACCGCGCGGTATCCTATGGGACGCGGGTGACGGTGTCAGGCGCACCCTCGCACCGCGCGTCGACGTGCTCGACAGCACCGGTGCGGGCGACGCCTGCCACGGCGCCTACGCGTTCGCCCTGGCAAGCGGCCGCTCCATGGCGGACGCCCTGCGACTAGCGAGCGCGGTCGGCGCGCTCGCGTGCACCGGGCCGGGACGTGACGCACTGCCCGACCTGGCGGCGGCCGAGCGGCTTGCCGCCACTTTGCCGGACGAGGAGCAGCGATGAGCGACATCAGCGGCGTTCCCACCCCTCCCCCAACGACATTGCCTGCCGCGACGCTGCGAGCCCTCACGACGCTCGCAGACGACAGCGGGCGTTTCGGCATGATCGCGGTCGACCAGCGACCGCCCATCTTCGCCGCGCTCGCGCGCTACGGCAACCGTCGGCCCGAAGACGTCGGGTACGACGAGGTCGCCGCCGTGAAGGGAGCGCTCGTGGAGGTGCTCGCGCCAGATGCGAGCGCCGTGCTCCTGGATCCCGTGTGGTCGCATCCGCACCACGTGGCGCTGGTACCCGGCAGGGTCGGGCTGCTGTCGACGCTCGAGGACCACGCCTTCACCGTCCAGGGTGGCGAGCGCCGGTCGCATGCCATCCCGGGCTGGAGCGTCGCGAAGATCAAGCGCTCGGGCGCCCAGGGCGTCAAGGTGCTGGCCTGGGACCGGCCCGACGTGTCGGCGGCTACGCGCGACCATCAGGACGCGTTCGTCGCCGAGGTCGGTCGCGCCTGTCGTGAAGCCGAGCTGCCGTTCGTGCTCGAGCTGTTGACCTACCCTCTCGGCGACGAGGACCCCGCTGGCGACGGCTACGCCCGCTCGAAGCCGCAGCGGGTGCTCGATTCCGTCCGGCACTACGCCGACGAGCGTTTCTGCGTCGACCTGTTCAAGCTCGAGTTCCCCGCCGACCTGAAGTGGACCAGCGAGTTCGCGGCGGGTGCGTTCGACGGCCGTCGGCGCGACGCCGTGTACGACCTCGACGAGGTGCGCGCCTACCTCGCCCAGCTCGACGCGGCGGCGAGCGTCCCGTGGGTGCTGCTCTCGGCCGGCGTCGGGCCGCACGAGTTCGCCTTCGACGTCGAGCTCGCATGTGTCGCCGGAGCCAGCGGCTTCTTGGCCGGTCGCGCCGTCTGGTACGACGCGCTCGAGGCCTACCCCGACCTGGACGCCGTGCGTGCACGGCTCCGTGGTGTCAGCCTGCCCTATTTGCGCTCGCTGCGCGCGATCGCGCAACGGGGTCGGCCCTGGACCGAGCATCGTCGCTTCGCGAGCGGCGTCAGCGTGGCTGACACGGGCCCCTCGTGGCACGAGGTGTACGGCTCGTGAGCGCCGACGTCGACCAGGCCGCCGCGGCCGCCAACGGAACGACGCAGGCAGCGCGAGCAGGCGCCGACCCACTCGGTGTGATCGTCATCGGCGCGGGCGACATGGGTGCCAGGCACGCGCGCCACTGGCACACCATCGGTGCCGCGGTGATGGCGATCGTCGACCCGAACTCGGCGCGCGCCGAGGCCGTCGCCGCCCTGGTGGGGGCTGAAGCACACGCCGACATCGGCGATCTCCTCGACCGAGGCGACGTGCACGTCGTCTCGGTCTGCACCCCCACCTACCTGCACGCCGCCGGGACCGTGGCCGCGCTCGAGGCGGGCAAGCACGTCCTGTGCGAGAAGCCTGCCGCGCTCACCCTGCGTGACGCGGTGGCGATGCAGCGCGCCGCGGAGCGCTCGGGCAAGCAGCTGCGCATCGGCTTCATGCGCCGCTTCGACCCGGCCTACCGACCGTTGATGGACTTCACCGAGCGCGCCGGCAAGCCGTTGCTGGCGCAAGCGACCATCACCGCCGGCGTGCGACCGAAGCGGCTCATGCACGACGCGCTGGCCAACGGCGGCCCGATCATCGACATGTGCTGCCACGTGTTCGACCTGTGGGGGCGCATGCTCGGCGGCGAACCTGTGGCGGTGCGCGCCCGTGGCTACACCTTCTCCGACGACAAGCCCGAGCTCGCTGGCATCGCCCAGCGCGCGCTCGACAGCGCGCTCATCACGCTGGAGTACGCGGGGGGCTCGGTCGGGCAGATCCAGGTGTCGTGGGGGTTGCCGTCCGGCATCGAGCCGGTCGAGCGACACACCTACGTCGGTCCCTCCGGGATGGTGAGCGTCGATTGGCCCCGGCACATCACGCTGCGCGACGCGGACGGCGTGACGCGCTGGCGCAGCCGGGGCGTCGACCCCTATCTGGCCGAGATCACACAGTTCCGACGCGAGATCGTCGAGGGTGCGCCGCGACAGGTCCCCGACATCGGTGCCGGCATCGCCGCACTGCGGGTGTCGCTGGCCGTGCTGGAGGCCATCCGCGGCCACAGCGTGACATCGCCGGCGGAGGCCGTCGACCTGGATGTGACGACGTCATGATGCACGCTACGCACACCGTCACGGCGCCGCGCGACGCGCGCGCCGACGCAACCGAACTCGACACCAAGCGCCAGCGCGTCTTGGACGTCGCGCGCACCGCCGGAGCGGCAGCGCTGGTGGTTCGACGCGCCGACACGCTGACGTGGTTGCTGTGCGGCGCCGACGTGTTGGTCAGCCGCCAGGGTGGCCCGGTCGCGGAGGCCGTCGTGCACGACCACGGCGTCGACGTCGTGACCACCCGGATCGAGGCCGAGCGCCTGCGCCACGAGGAGCTCCCCCACGGCGTCGACGTCGTGGCCGTCCCGTGGGAGCGCCCGAGCGCCGTCGGCGAACGCGCTGCGGAGCTGGCCATCGAACGGGCGCAGGGCGGCGCCGTCGCAAGCGACGCCGAGCTGTCGCTCGACGATGCCCGTTGGCCGCTGTTGGACGTGGAGATCGAGCGTCTGCGAAGCGCCGGGGCCGTGACGGCGCGCGTCGTCACCGACGTCGCCGCGACGCTCTCGCCGGAGCTGAGCGAGCACGCCGTCGCCGGCCGCCTGATGGGCGCCCTACGCGAGCGCGGGCTGCACGTTCCGGTCGTCCTCGTGGCAGGCGCGGCTCGGCTTGGTCACGTACGCCACCCCGTGCCGACGCACACGCCGATCGGCCGCGCAGCGATGCTGGTGGTGTGCAGCGAGGCCCACGGCCTCGTGAGCGCGGCCACACGCATCGTGCGCTTCGGTGACGAGCCTGGGCCGATCGCAGAGCGCCTCGGACTGGTCCTCGAGGTCGAAGCCGCGATGCTGAGCGCGACGCGCCCTGGGGCGACGCTCGGCGACGTGTTCGAAGCCGGACGGGCTGCCTACGACGCGGTCGGTCACCCCGATGCATGGCGTGACCACCATCAGGGCGGCCCGATCGCGTACCGACCGCGCGAAGGGCTGGCCGTACCGGGTGACGCCCGCGCGGTCGTCGTCGGGGCGGCGTACGCCTGGAACCCCTCGCTGCCGTGGGCCAAGAGCGAGGACACCTTCGTGCTCAGCGAGGCCAGCCTGGAGAACGTCACCTGGGACGAGCGCTGGCCGAGCCTCGTCGTCGACGGGCGGTCACGTGCAGACGTCCTGAGCCTGTGACACCGAGGCGCGACCCGCCACCGCTGGGCGTCGCGCTGGTCGGCGCCGGACGCTGGGCAGCCGTCCACCGCACGGCCCTGCCACGAGCCGGCGCCCGCCTGGTCGGGGTGGCGACCGGTAGCGACGCCTCGCGCGCCCGCGTGGCGCGTGAATGGGACGTGTTCGCGACCACGGACATGGCAGCGCTCCTGGCGCGCCCTGAGGTCGAGGCCGTCGTGATCGCGAGCCCCAACGACCTGCACGCGACCCAGGCCTGTGCGGCGCTCGAGGCCGGCAAGCACGTCTTGGTCGAGAAGCCCATCGCGATCGACGTCGCCTCGGCCGAGCGCGTGGAGCGGGCCGCCGAACAGAGCGACCGCGTGCTCGCGGTCGGCCTCGAGATGCGCGTGTTCACGCTGTTCGAGCGCGTCAAGGCGCTGCTCGACGAGGGCGCGCTGGGCGCACCGGTGCACCTCGCGCTCGACCTGTTCAGGCGTCCCCACCGGGCCGGCTCGGGTGGCTGGAAGCACGACCCTGAGCGGCGCGGCTCGAGCGTGCTCGAGGAACCGATCCACTACCTCGACCTGGCGCGCTGGTACCTGGGCGAGATCACATCGCTGCGGGCCTGGGCGGTCTCGCGCCCGGGCCGCGA
>PWQI01000299.1 GCA_003556805.1 Trueperaceae bacterium
CGACACCAAGGGTGGTCACGCCGTCCACCTGGTCGGCTTCATCCCGGCCCACGTGATCCTCGCGAACGACGACCTGCCCGAAGCCATGCGAACGCGAGCGTTGCTCTCGGGCGGCGGCTTCTTCGTGGTCAAGAACTCCTGGGGTTGCAGCGGCGACGCCGGCTACTGGTACCTGCCCGTCAGCTGGGCGTCGACGCGCTTCCTGAGCATCACCGCCTTCGATCGCGGCAGCGCGCCGAACTACCTGGCGACCAACCCCACCATCGAGATCACCAGCCCTGCGAGCGGCACCTCGTACCCGGTATCGCCGCTGCTTCAGGTCACCTTCACGGCCAGCGTCGACGATCTCAACGGTGGTCCCGACTGCTGCACCGTCACGTGGACCTCGAGCGTCGACGGTACGCTCGGCACCGGAACCACCCTGACCCACGACTTCGGCAGCGCTGCCCCGGGGACGCGGACCATCCGCGCAACGGCCGTGAACGCACAGGGCCTGGCGGCGAGCGACACCATCTCGATCTCGCTCAGTACCTCCGCACCGTCGGTGTCGATCGTCTCGCCACCGCGACCCGCGGGCACGTGGCGCGTCGAGCTCTACCGCGGCGTGGGCTACACGTTCGCGGGCGAGGAGTTCGCCCCGCTCGGAGGCGCCCAGCCGTGCAGCGCCTACGAGTGGACGAGCACGCGCGCCGGCGAGGGTCCCTGGACCGGTTGTTCCACCACGATCGCGTTCGAGACCCTTGGCGCCCGAACCATTAGCCTGTGGGTGAGCAACCCTTCGGGTGAGCGGGGAAACGACTGGCTTATCGCCGACGTCGTCGAGCCGCCCATCGACGGGCCGCCCATCGTCGTGATCCAGCGCCCGCTGCCGGACGCCATCTTCGAGCGCGACGCGCGGGCGACGCTGGCGTCGGACGTCGTCGATCCAAGCGGCGAACCGGTCCCTCCGAGCGCGCTGGCGTGGTTCATCAGCGAGGGGCTCACTGGCGAGCGCACGCCGATCACGGTTCGCACGGGCGTGCGTGTACGACCGGGGCAACCGTCGCAGTCCTTCGAGTACTTCGTGCCCTCGGACTACGTGACGCCGCTGTGCTTGCCGCTGACGCGCCCCGACATCGCGCCGCACGTGTGGCTCGACGCGACGGGCAGCAGCGGTGCGATCGGCAGCGCCGTGGTGCGGATCTACGTGCAGGAGGCCTCGGCCAGCTGCATCAACTGAGCCGCGCCGCGCGTCGTCGTGGTGCGCGCGTCTCACGACGTGTCCCGGGTTGGGCGGCTGGACGGCCGGGCCCGGGACACGTTCCGTTCGACCAATGCAGCGACGCCGTCAGGCGGCGTCCGTCGCCGCGCTGGGCAGCGCCGCACGCAAGCGCGCCTCGCGCTCGTCGGCCTGGGTCCGCAGCGCGACGGCGCTAGCGGCATCGCCAGCCCGTTCACTCGCGCGCGCGACGGCCCGCATGAGCGCTAGGAGCTCGAAGGGCGGTGCCCGGCCATCGTCGAGTCGTGCCTGTGCCGCAGCGAGCGCTGCACCGGCATCGTGGCCGAGCGACAGGGCGGCCTCGAGCGCCAGCGCTTCGCCGGCCACGATCACCTCGAGCGTCGGTGCGCCGCGGCATGCCGCTGCCGCCTCGAGCGCGCCAGCATGGTCACCGGATCGCCACAGCGCGGCGGCGCGCGCGGCATGGAACTCGCCGCGTTCCTCCGCGGGAACCGCGGCCTCCTCGTGCCAGCGTTCGACGATGGCGAGGGCCGCCGGATGGTCGTCGCACGCGACGGCAAGCGCCGCCCGCCGTGCGGCGAGCCGTGGGCGGAGGTACTCGAGCGAATGCGCTTCGAGCACGTCCTCGGCCGCGTCGAGCAGGGCGGCGGCTCCGAGGTGGTCGGCCGCGTGGATGCGCGGCGTGGCGGCGACGAGGCGGGCATGCACGCGCCACATTGGGTTCGCGTCAGCGTCCGCGACGCCGATCGCACGCTCGAACGCGCGCACGGCGCCGGCGAGGTCGCCGCGCAGGTAACGCACGTAGCCGTCGGACAGGAGGAACGCCACCTCGGTCGTGCGCTGCTCGAAGTCGTGTGCCAACGCCAACCCCTCGGCGACGAGCGGGGCGGCCGCATCAGCGTCGGCGCGATCGGTGTGGAGCTTCACCAGGTTCAACAGCGCACGCCGTTGCACGGCGACGTGGCCCACTTCGCGTGCGATCTCGAGGCCCTGCTCGAGGCGCTCGATGCCCTCGTCAGGGCGGCCGTCGAACGCCAAGAAGATGCCCTGGAAGTTGAGCGCCTCGGCCTGGAGTTCCCGGTGGCCGATGGCGTCGAACTGCGCCAGGGCCGCTTCGACGTGGGTGAAGGCGCCGTGCAGGTCGCCGCGCAGGTGCGCGCACGAAACGTAGCCCTCGAGCAGGTACCGACCGCGGAGCTCGCTCGGTTCCTCCGGCAGCCAGGGCACGCCGGCATCGAGTTCGCGGATGGCGGCGTCGGCGTCGCCTCGCCGAAGGTGCGCGCGGGCCAGGACCAGGTGCATTTCCGCAGCGAGGCCCGCATCGTGCGCCAGGGATCGAGC
>PWQI01000436.1 GCA_003556805.1 Trueperaceae bacterium
CTTCGAGCCCAACGCCGGCCTCATGCACCTCCCCATCGCGCATGGCGACACGATCCACCTCGCCGGCATCGTCGCCGACGACGTCAGCGCCACGATCTACGCGAACGGCATGGCGGACGAGCCGGTGACGAACCGCCTCGAGTGCATGGCCGAAGGCGGCGAAGGCGCCGGACAGGGCCGCGATCACGAGCGCCGCCCCGTCCACGCGGGGAAGACGCCGCCTGGTGCTCGTGGGCGGGAACCAAGAGCCTGCAGCGCACCAGCGTCGTTGGGGTACGTGGTCCGCCGGTGCCCCGCGGTACCGTCGCCGCATGAAGATCGAGGTCTGGTCCGACGTCGTCTGCCCCTTCTGCTACGTCGGCAAGCGGCGCTTGGAGGCAGCGCTCGGAGCGTTCGCGCATCGCGACGATGTGGAGGTGGTCTGGCGCTCGTTCGAGCTCGCGCCCGACGCTCCCGCCGAGACCGGCGAGCCGATCGATGCGATGCTCGCCCGGAAGTACGGCATGGACCTGGCCGAGGCGCGTGCCGCCAACGTGCGCGTCACGGCGATGGCGGCGGAGGTCGGGCTCGAGTTCCGGCTCGACCGGGCCCGCTCGGGCAACACGTTCGACGCCCATCGTGTGCTGCACTTCGCCGCCGAGCGCGGACTCGGCGGCGAAGCCAAGGAACGCTTGCTGCGCGCGTACTTCTGCGAGGGCCGCGCGATCGGGGTGCGCGACGAGCTGGTGGCGCTCGGCGTCGAGCTCGGCTTGGACGATCGCGAGCTCAGCGTCGCCCTCGCCGGGGACGACCACGCCGAGGCCGTGCGCGCCGATCGGCGCGAGGCGCGCGAGCTCGGTGTGGAGGGCGTGCCGTTCTTCGTGATCGACCGGCGCTACGCGGTGTCGGGGGCGCAGCCGGATGCCGTCTTCGCCGAGGCGTTGGCGCGGGCGTGGGCGGAGCGGACGCCGACACGGCACGATGTCGTCGGGACGGCGACCGAGAGCGCGTGAGACCGGGCTGAGGCAGGTGCCAGCCTGGAAGCCGTACCTGGATGCGGTCGCGCCGCCAGACAGGCGTGTCCGTCTCGGGCGTGAGGTCTGCGGTGGGCACCCGCTGCGCCCGGTCCAAGGGCGCTTCGACCGTGGCGCGCGTGCCGCTCGTGCCGCGTGCAGTGCCGCGCGATCGGCGTGATCGTCGCCAGCACTGCTCGGTGGGTGGCGGGCCGAACTCGGTCGCCGGCGCCCGTGACGGTCGCATCGGTGACGGTCGCAGTGGTTACGGCCGCAGCTGCCCCGCGAACCAGGTGCTGCTGCCCACCCAGCCGTCGCCCAGCGCCCCTTGCCAACCGTTGTTCACGTGGAACTGGCGGACGAACTGGACGTTCTGGACCTGACCGTTGAAGGTGTAGAGGCGGTACCGGAACTGGTAGCCGTACGCCAACGGGTAGTGCTGCAAGAACCCCGTACCGATGATCGCCGGTCGCGCCTGACTGGTGATCTGGTCGCTCGCGATCTCGCGCAACCGTTTCTCGCCGTAGCCGAAGTAGTTGGCGTTGGTGCGGATGGTGGCACGGGTCTTGCCCGACAACTCCTTGGCCGCATGGATCATGTCCCACGGCGGCGTCGCACGCAGGTCGCCGTAGCAGAAGGAACCCATGTCGATCGCGATGCGTTGCGTCATCGACGCGATCCAGCTGTCCTGCTGGGCCGGCGCGCGCAGGTCCACGCCTCCCCGCCCCAGATGGAGACCCCACCGGGGGGTCCAAGGAGCGAGCTTCAGCCACGCCAGCTCGTCGCCCCAGCCGAACAGCATGGCCCACGCCGTCGCGCCGCAGCCGCTGGAGCAGGAGTACAGGCCGACCTGGTAGTAGTCGCGCTGCGCTGCGTGCCCGCCCTGCGCCCAGGACACGTACCAGGGGGTCCAGGGCTGGGCTCCGGCAGGCGCGATGAGGTCGGGGCCGAGGGCCTCCGCCACGAAGAACCGGAGGGTCTCGCGCCGGTTCGCGCCGGGGTACTCGAGGGTCACGGTCACCGGGCTCCAGGGTTGGGCGTCGACGGCCGTCACGACGATGGCGTCGCTCAGCCCGGGGCGCTCGACGACCTCGCCGCGCAGCGCCAGGCCGTCCGTTCCCTCGAACGCCACGGTGTACGCATCGTAGAGCGGCGCGAACACGTACCGTTCGCCGTTCGCGATGCCCTCGCCGTGCGTCGCGATCGCCGCCTCGACGCCCCACGCCTCCGCGACCTCGCGCCGCTGCGCCTCGAGCAGCACCTCGTACGCCGCCGCGTACCCGTCCTTCAGCTCGCGCCACGACGACCACGCCGCGTAGGCCCACGGGGCGTCGACCGGGCCCTCGCGCCACACCGTCTGCTCGGTGTCGCCGGCCGCCTCGTCGTCCTCGCCGGCCGGGCCGACGACTTCGCTCCCCGCCTCCGACGTGCGCTGCTCGACCGGCACGTCGAGCCAGGCGGGATCCAGCCCCTCCAGCCGAAGCAGGGGGATCGCCTGCGCCACCGTGTCGACGAGGTTGCCGCCGATGGCGGCGACGAGCGCACCGCGGGCGTCCTCGCCCACGTA
>PWQI01000076.1 GCA_003556805.1 Trueperaceae bacterium
ACGCGTACCGCACGGGCACGCTCGACGACGCCTTCGCGATCGCGCCGAGCGACGTCGACGCCGCGCTCGTGGCCGAGCGTCCCGTGAACCGAGACGCCCTGGTGTCCGCGCTCCGCGCTGCCCATGCAGCCTGGGGCGCGGGCGACGTCGCACGTGCCAGCCTCGAGAAGCTCGCCCATCCCCAGGCGCGGGTCGTCGTCACGGGCCAGCAGATCGGCTGGCTCCTGGGCCCGACCTTCACGCTCTCGAAGGCCGCCACGGCGATCTCCCTGGCGCGCAGGCTCGACACACCCGAGCGACCGGTCGTGCCGGTCTTCTGGATGGCCACCCAGGACCACGACGTCGACGAGATGGACCACGCCTGGGTGCTGGGTCGTGACGAGCGTCTGACGCGACTCACCATCGACGTTCCGGCCGGGCCTGCGGTGGGCCGGGCGGCGCTCGATCCCGCCGACGTGGCCGAGGCGCGCTCGGCGCTCCGGCGCCTCGACGGGGCGGGGGAGCACGCTGACGACGTCGACGCGCTGCTGGCAGAGGCGTGTGAGGGCCTGCGCTGGAGCGACGGTTTCGCACGCCTGATGCTGCGCCTCTTCGGGGACGCCGGCCTGTTGGTCGTCGACCCGCTCGATCCCGCCGTAGCGGTGCTGTGGCGCGACGCGCTCGAGCGCGAACTCGACGACCCTGGCGTGAGCGCGGCCGCGATCACGAAGGCCGGGTCTCGCCTGGCAGAGCGTGGCTGGCCGCCGCTGCTCGGCCGCGGCGACGACGCCAGCAACCTGTTCGTGGAGCGCCCGGGGGGCGGCGACAGGACGCTGCTCCGCCATCGTGGCGGTGCGCTCTCGCTCGGGGGCGAGCGCGTCGAACGGGCGACGATCACGGCGTGGCTCGACGACGATCCGAGCGCCGTGACGCCCGCGGCCGGGCTGCGACCGGTTTTGCAGGACGCGGTGCTGCCGACGGCGGCGTTCGTGGTCGGTCCGGGCGAGCTGCGCTACGTCGCTCAGCTCAAGCCCGTGTACGAGCATCACGACGTGGCGATGCCGCTGGTCTGGCCACGTGCGACGGCCACCGTGTTGCAGCCGCCGGTCAGGCGCATCTTGGATCGCCACGGCCTCGACTGGCGCCGCGTCATGGCCGATCCGGAGCGAGCCGCCTGCGAACTGCAGCTGCGGCGCCACGGTTACGGCGACACCGCGAACGGCGCGCTCGCCGCGATCGAGGAGGCCTTCGGCGACCTGCTCGAGGCGACGCGATCGCTCGACCCGACGCTGGAGGGCGCCGTCGACCGCGGCCGCCACCACCTCGATCGAACGCTGGTCAGGCTGCGGGAGCGCGTCGGGCGCTCGCTGGTGCGCCAAGACGACGAGGTGCAGCGTCAGTTCGCTCGACTGAGCGCTCATCTGCGCCCAAACGGCGGCCTCCAAGAGCGTGTCCTGTCGCCCTTCACGTTCTTCCTGACGCTCGGTGTCGATAGCGTCAGAGACGCGTTCCTGACGCTCGAACCCTAGGGAGACCAGGTCCTGACCTTCTAGCCGCTGCGGTCCTCACGGCCAACGCGAACGAGATGCGGCTCCGTCAGCGCCGGACCGAGTAGTTGGGGGCGTCCTTCGTGATGGTGATGTCGTGCGGGTGGCCCTCGATGAGGCTCGCCTGCGTGATGCTCACGAACTGGGCGCGCTCCTGCAGGGCCAGCACGC
Source organism: Trueperaceae bacterium (assembly GCA_003556805.1). GTDB lineage: Bacteria > Deinococcota > Deinococci > Deinococcales > Trueperaceae > CSSed10-48. The sequence goes on from PWQI01000076.1 coordinate 1,698, forward strand.
TCTCCGCCCCGCAGTACCCCATCGCCGAGCGCAGGCCACCCACGACCTGGTACACCACGTCGTCGACCGGCCCCTTGTAGGCGACCATGCCCTCGATGCCCTCCGGGACGAGCTTCTGGGCGTCTTCCTGGAAGTAGCGATCGGCGCTGCCGCCGGCCATCGACCCCATGCTGCCCATGCCGCGATAGGCCTTGTAGCGTCGTCCATCGCGCAGGATGTCCTCGCCGGGCGCCTCGCTGGTGCCTGCCAGCATGGAGCCGAGCATCACCGCGTCGGCGCCGGCGGCGAGGGCCTTGGCGAGATCACCCGAGTACTTGATGCCGCCGTCGGCGATCAGCGGCACACCGGCGGCGTGCGTCACGTCCGCGACGTTGAGGATCGCCGTCAACTGCGGCATGCCCACACCGGTGACCACGCGCGTGGTGCAGATGGAGCCCGGCCCGATGCCGACCTTGACGGCGTCTGCGCCCGCGGCGATCAGGTCGCGCGCCGCAGCCGCCGTGGCCACGTTGCCCGCGACCACGTCGACGTCGAAAGACGTTTTGAGGTAGGTCAGCGCGTCGAGGATGCCCTCGGAGTGGCCGTGGGCGCTGTCGAGCACCAGCGCGTCCACCCCCGCTTCGACGAGAGCGGCAGCGCGCGCCTCGAGGTCGCGCGCCACGCCGACCGCAGCGGCCACGCGCAACCGCCCGAGCGAGTCCTTGGCGGAGTTCGGGTAGGCGATGCGCTTGGTGATGTCCTTGATCGTGATCAGACCACGCAGCATGAAGGCCTCGTCGACGACGAGCAGCTTCTCGACCTTGTGGCGCTTGAGGATCTCGCGGGCCTGCTCGAGCGTCGTGCCGACCGGCACGGTGACGAG
>PWQI01000148.1 GCA_003556805.1 Trueperaceae bacterium
GCGTCGTGCAGCTCGGCACGCCCGAACGCATCCTCACGAACCCAGCGACCGCGTACGTCGCCGACTTCGTCGAGCACGCCGACCCCACCCATGTGATCACCGCTCGCACCGTGTCGGTGGAGCTCGACCACGATCGCGTCGACGAGCTCCGGCGCGAGGCGGGCGGGCGGGTGATCGTGCACCGCACGCAAGCAGATGTCGAGATCGTCATCGATGCCGACGACCGCGTGCGCGAGGTGCGCGCCGATGGCGGTCGGGCCGAGCTCGTGCCGATCGACACCCTGCTCGCCGAGGAGGCGCCGACGTCGCGCTATCGCGACCGGGCCGCGGTGGTGCGCGCCGACCGGCCGCTGCGAACCCTGCTCGAGGCCCGCAACCTGTGCAACCTGCCGGTGCTGGTGATCGACCACGACGAGCGGTTGATCGGCCTCGTCACCGAGCGCGAGATCATCTACTCGATCATCGAGAAGCGTGGCCGCGACGCGATGAACGGCGATGGCGTGGAGGCGGCGGCATGAACGCGTTCCTGTCCGACGCCATCTTCGATCCCATCCAGATCCCGCTCGACCGCTGGTTCGCCGACTTCATCAACTGGTTGACGCTGAACTACCGGCCGACGTTCCAGGCGATGAAGGTGCCGATCGAGGTGATCCTGCAGAACGTCGACAGTTTCTTGCAGTGGTTGCCGCCGCTCGTGTTCATCGTGCTGCTGGCGCTGTTGGCGTGGCGCGTGGCGGGCTGGCGCATCGCCGTGTTCACCGCGGCGGCCTTCGTGCTGGTCGGCATGATCGGGCTGTGGAGCCTGACGATGACCACGCTCTCGATGGTGATCGCCTCGGTGCTGGTGTGCATGGTGATGGGGATCCCGTTGGGCATCCTGGCGGCCCGGAGCGACCGCTTCCGCGCGACGCTGCGGCCCGTGCTCGACGTGATGCAGACGACGCCGGCGTTCGTATACCTGGTGCCGGTGGTGATGCTGTTCTCGATCGGGACGGTCGCCGGCGTGATCGCTACCATCATCTTCGCGCTGCCGCCGCTGATCCGGCTCACCGATCTGGGCATCCGCCAAGTGCCCGAGGACGTGATCGAGGCGGCCGAGGCCTTCGGCTCGTCGGAGCGAGAGATCTTGGTGAAGGTCCGTCTGCCGCTGGCGTTGCCGTCGATCATGGCGGGCATCAACCAGACGATCATGCTGGCCCTGTCGATGGTCGTGATCGCGGCCCTCATCGGTGCCGGTGGACTTGGACGTCCCGTGGTCGAAGGCCTGAACGCGCTTCGCATCGGCGTCGCCGGCATCGGCGGCCTGGCGATCGTGCTCCTCGCCATCGTCCTCGACCGCCTGACGCAGGCGCTCGGCGAGGGGCGGCAGCGACGCTCCGCGGAGTGACCTCCGGAGCGCTCCGTGACCTGCACGGTTGATGACCGCCGAGCCGCTTGTTACGGTCCTCGTTCGTGCACTGCATGTGCCCCTGAGACGCTCAGGGCCGGGTCTCGTGGCCATCGACGCCACGATGAACCGTCACGACACGCCGACATCCGCCCCTTTCGAAAGGAACACCTGATGAACCGTCCGATCACCACCCTCGCATGTGCACTCGTGCTCGCCCTTGGCGGCACCGTGCTCGCCGACGCCGTTGATCGCCCCGGCGAGGGCGTCACCGTCCGCCCCGCCATCGCTGGTTGGGACAGCGCCATCCCGCCGCAAGCTGTCGCTGGCCTCCTCCTCGAGGAGCTCGGCTACGACGTGGCGACCCCCGTGATGCTCGACAACCCGATCTTCTACGTCGCCATCATGCAGGGCGACGTCGACTTCTGGACCGACGGCTCGTTCCCGCTCCACGACACCCACCTGCCGCCGAACTTCGACGACCACGCCAGCATCATCGGCATGATCTCCGAGGCCAGCGTCGTCCAGGGGTACTCCGTGAGCGCTTGGGCCGCCGAGGAGTACGGCATCACCTCGCTCGAGGACTTCAAGCGGCCCGAGGTCAGGGCCGCGTTCGACCGCACCGGCGACGGCCGAGCGGAGCTCGTCGCCTGCCCGGCAGGCTGGGGCTGCGAGGCGGGCATCGAGCACCACCTCGACGTCTACGAGCTGCGTGAGCACATCAACGACCAGAAGGCGAACTACAACGCTGCCTTCGCCGACGCGCTCGCGGCCCATCGCGCCGGCGAGCCGATCCTGTTCTACAGCTGGGTCCCGAACTTCACGAACTACGTGCTGGTAGCGGGCGAGGACGTCGTGTGGATCAACGTGCCCGAGATCGTTCCCAATGCCGAGCAGGCAGGCCTCGAGGACCGGATGGTGCTCGAGGGTCTGCCGGGCGCCGTCTCCGACCCGCTCCTCGCCGGCTTCGTCGCCGACGACCACCGCTCGGTCGCGAACGACGACTTCCTGGCCGCCAACCCGGCGGCCGCGCGCTTCCTCGAGCTGTTCGAGATGCCGGTCGACGAGATCGGCCGCATGACGCTGCGGATCGAGGAGGGCGAGTCGAGCGCGCAAGCCGTGCGTGCGATGGCGCTCGAGTGGATCGAAGAGAACCGCGAGAC
>PWQI01000409.1 GCA_003556805.1 Trueperaceae bacterium
GCAGCATGGCCGTACGACAGGATGCAGGCGGGACGCCGGAGCGCGTGGACGGTGGCCCAACCACGTGGGTGTACCTGTTCGACCAACTCGACAAGATCGAGGCCGAGCGGAAGCCCGAGGACTGGGAGGCCGTGCGCACGCTGCTCGGCGGCAAGGGGGCCAACCTGTTCGAGATGACCCGCATCGGGGTGCCGGTGCCGCCCGGCTTCACCGTCACGACCGAGGCGTGCAACGCCTATCTCGCGGCCGACCGCAGCTTCCCCGAGGGCATGTGGGAGCAGGAGGTCGAGGCGATGCGCGCCCTCGAGCGCGCCACCGGCAAGCGCTTCGGTGACGCCGAGGACCCGCTGCTGGTGTCGTGCCGCTCCGGCTCGAAGTTCTCGATGCCGGGGATGATGGACACGGTCCTCAACATCGGCCTGAACGACCAGGCTGCGCAGGGGCTGGCGAAGACGACGGGCGACCCCCGCTTCGTGTTCGACGCCTACCGGCGCCTGGTGCAGATGTTCGGCTGCGTGGTCATGGGTATGCCCGACGAGCCCTTCGAGGCCGTCATCGAAGAGGTCAAGGCCGAGCGCGGCGTCGACGGTGACGACGAGCTCGACGCCGACGAGTGGCAGCGCGTCACCGAGCGCTTCAAGAAGCTCTTCCGCGGGTTCACGGGCAACGACTTCCCCCAAGACCCCTTCGAGCAGCTCGAGCTCGCCACCCGCGCGGTGTTCAACTCCTGGTTCGGCAAGCGCGCGGTCGACTACCGCAACGCGACCAACATCCGCCACGACCTCGGCACCGCCGTCAGCATCCAGGTGGTCGTCTTCGGCAACATGGGCGAGGACTCCGGCACGGGCGTCGCGTTCACGCGCAACCCCGTCGACGGTACGCACGAGATCTACGGCGATTACCTGATGAACGCGCAGGGCGAGGACGTGGTGGCGGGCATCCGCAACACCAAGGCCATCAAGGACCTCGCGCTCGAGATGCCCGACGTGTACGCCGAGTTCGCCGCGATCTGCGAGCGCCTCGAGACGCACTTCAAGGACATGCAAGACGTCGAGTTCACGATCGAGCGCGGCAAGCTCTGGATGCTCCAGACCCGCAACGGCAAGCGCACCGCGCGCGCCGCGATCGCGATCGCCGTCGACATGGCCGACACGGGGCTCATCGACAAGCGCGAGGCGCTGGTGCGCGTCACGCCCGAGCAGGTCGACATGCTGCTGCACCCGCAGTTCAGCGACGTGGTGAAGGCGGAGGCCGCCGAGCGCGGCGAGCGCCTGGTCGAGAAGGCCGTCAATGCCAGCCCCGGCGCCGCCGTCGGGCGCGTGGTATTCGACGCCGACACGGCCGAGGCCTGGGGCAAGCGCGGCGAGGCCGTCATCATGGTGCGGCCCGAGACGCGGCCCGATGACGTGCACGGCATGATCGCCGCCAAGGGCATCCTCACGTCACGCGGCGGCGCCACCAGCCACGCCGCCGTGGTCGCGCGCCAGTTCGGCGTCCCCGCGGTCTGTGGTGCCGACGTGCTGCGCATCAGCGTCGACCGTCAGCAGATGACCGTCGAGCGCGCCGAGGGAACCGTCACGGTCAACGAGGGCGAGTGGATCTCGATCGACGGCGGCACCGGCGAGGTCTACCTGGGCGAGCTCACCACCCACGCCCCCGACTTCGAGCGCGAGGAGCACCTGCGCACCCTGCTGTCGTGGGCCGACGAGGTCCGCCGCCTGGGCGTGTGGACCAACGCCGACTACCCGCGCGACGCCGAGCGCGCCCGCGGCTTCGGCGCCGAGGGCATCGGTCTGTGCCGCACCGAGCACATGTTCTTCGAGGAAGAGCGCCTGCCGGTGGTGCAGGAGATGATCATGGCCCGCAACCGCGAGCGCCGCGTGGACGCGCTGAAGCGGCTGCTGCCCATGCAGCGCAGCGACTTCGAGGGCCTCTTCCGCGCCATGGACGGCCGTCCCGTGATCGTGCGCCTGCTCGACCCGCCGCTCCACGAGTTCCTGCCGGCGTACGAGGACCTGCTCCAGGAGCTCGCCGACCTGAAGGTGCGCCTGCAGCACTTCCACACCCTCTCCGAGATCGACGAGGCGCTCACCAAGGTGCGCGAGAAGGAAGACCTGCTTGCGCGCGTCGGTGAGTTGCGCGAGTCGAACCCGATGCTGGGTCTGCGCGGCGTGCGCCTGGGCGTGATGCTCCTCGAGGTCACCGAGATGCAGGTGCGGGCGATCATGGAGGCCGCCTCGCGCGTCGTCCAGGACGGCACCGACGTGCACCCCGAGATCATGGTGCCGCTCACCTCCGACTTGGGCGAGTTCAAGGTGATGGCGGAGATCATCCACCGCATCGGCAGCGCGGTCGAGAAGGAGACCGGCGTGACCGTGCCGTACAAGGTGGGCACGATGATCGAGGTGCCGCGCGCCGCGTTGACGGCCGGCGCCATCGCCGCCGAGGCGGAGTTCTTCAGCTTCGGTACGAACGACCTGACGCAGACCACCTACGGCCTGTCGCGCGACGACGCCGAGGCGAAGTTCCTGATCCCCTACGTCGAGCAGGGCGTGATCGAAGAGAACCCGTTCCAGCACCTCGATCGCAGCGGCGTCGGCCGCCTGATCGACATCGCGGTGACCGAAGGGCGCGCCCAGCGGCCCGACCTGCACGTGGGCATCTGCGGCGAGCACGGCGGCGACCCCAAGTCGATCGAGTTCTGTCACATGACCGGTCTCGATTACGTGAGCTGCAGCCCGTACCGCGTCCCGGTGGCGCGCCTGGCGGCCGCGCAGGCGGCCATCTGGCACCCGGAGACCTGAGCCACGGCCGGATCAACCCGGCGCTCCTCCCTCAGCGCGGCCCGGTCCCCTTCGTGGGGGTCGGGCCGCGCGCCCATGGTGGCGTGAGCGCCAAGATGCGCGCGTACGCCTCGCAGTCGGCGTCGTGTGCACCGGGGAGCCAGCCGGTGGAGACGAGGAACTCGCGCGTGATCTCGCCACCCGTGAAGCGGAAGGTGCGCTTGAACAGCCGCACCCATGCCTCGAGCGGCTGCGGATGGTGGTGCTCGAGCCAGGCGCGGAAGCTGCCGTGCTCGGCCTGGAGCTCGGTGATGCGCTGGGCGTTGTGGATCGCAGCGGCGACCTTGGCGCGGTTGCGCACGATCGAGGCGTCGCTCAGGAGCCGGGCGACGTCGGCGTCGCCATAGGCCGCGACGCGCGCCACGTCGAAGCCGTCGAACGCCCGCTCGAAGGCCTCGGCCTTGCGCAGGATCGTCGTCCACGACAGTCCGGCCTGGTTGATCTCGAGCACCAGGCGGCCGAACAGGGCGTCGTCGCGCTCCAGCGGGAAGCCGTACTGGTGGTCGTGGTAGTCGCGGTGCGGCTCGGGCAGACCGAGCCGCACCGCTGCGCAGTAGGAGGTGGGGGCCTCGGCCATGCGCGATCCTACGCCCCGAGACGCACGATCAGGGCAGACGGTAGGTCGACTTCGCCAGGTCGTAGGCAAGTGCCTTGGCCAGCGTGGGCGCGACGTCCTCGTCGATCAGGCCCCTGACGACGCGGCCGGCGAGCCAGTTGCAGCTCACCCGCCGCCACACGTCGTGGCGAGCCCGGATCGAGGGGTAGGCGCGGGTGTCGTCGTTGAACCCCGCCAGGTTGTAGATGCCCGCCGTCTCCACCGTGGCGTCCAGGTAGCGCTCCATGCCGAGCACCGAGTCGAAGAACCACCACGGCGCGCCGAGCCGCAGCGCGGGGTAATGGCCGGCCAGCGGCGCGAGCTCGCGGCCGTAGGTGCTCTCGTCGAGCGTGAAGAGCACCAGCCGGAAGCCGGGATCGGCGCCGAGCCGCTTCAGGAGCGGCCGCAGCGCACGCGTCCACTCGGCCGCGACGGGGATGTCGCCGCCGACGTCGCGGCCGAAGCGCTCGAACACGGCCTGGTGGTGGTCGCGCAGCGAGCCGACGTGGAGCTGCATCACGAGGCCGTCGTCGGCGCTCATGCGAGCCATCTCGGCGAGCATGTGCGACGCGAAGCGGCCGCGGTCGAGCGCGTCGGCGCGGCCCGAGCGGAGCCGGTCGAACGTCGCGGCCGCCGTGTCGGGCTCGAGCCAGCGCACGTCGGCGGCGAACGCGCCGTGATCCGTGGCGGTGGCGCCGGCCTCGCGGAAGGCGGTGCGGCGCGCCTGCAGCGCCTGCACGAAGCCGTCGTAGTCGTCGACGGCGACGCCGCTGCGCTCGGCCAGCAGCTCGATCGACGCCTCCCAATCGTCGCGGGTCGGGTCGATCACCGCGTCGGGACGGAACGTCGGACGCACCATGAAGCCGTCCTGCTGGAGCTGCACGTGCATCGCCAGGGGATCCGTGGCGGCGTCCGTGGTGCACAGCACCTCCACGCCCAGGCGCTCGAACAGCGCTCGCGGTCGGTAGGCCGGGTCGGCGAGGCGGTCGGCGAGGTGGTCGAAGAGCGCGTCGGCGTTCTCGGCCGAGGGCCGCTCCTCGACGTCGAAGAGCTCGATCAGCTCCTGCTTCAGCCACACGCCGGTCGGGGTGCCGGCGAACAGGTGGTAGTGCTCGCAGAAGCGTCGCCAGATGGCGCGCGGATCGGTCTCACTCGCGCCCCCGTCGCGGCGCGGGAGGCCCAGGTCCTCCATCGCGACGCCTTGGCTGTAGAGCATCCGCACCACGTAGTGGTCCGGGACCACCAACAGCGTGGCGGGATCGCCGAGCGGCGCGTCGTCGGCGAGCAGCGCCGGCGGCACGTGGCCGTGCGGGCACACCAGCGGAAGGTCGCGCACGCCGTCGAAGAGGCTGCGCGCCACGTCGCGCTGGCGCGGATCGGGGTCGAAGCAGCGGTCGGGATCGAGTGTCCAACGGGTCGGCATGGTCATGACCTCCTTGACGCCACCGGTGCGGATGGCGCGCGGTAGAGCCGCTCGCCCGCCTTGCGTACGAGCATGACGCCCTCGTCCTCGCGTCCGGCCCAGGACTCGACGTCGACGGACGCGGGATCGAGGTAGCCGAGGTTCAGGTGGGCGCAGGTGTCGGGGCCCAAACGGCTCGCGAGCGTCACGCGCGCCCTCGCTACCTCGCGCCCGTCCAGCCAGCGGCCGTCGCCGCGGACGTGCGTCGAGTGGGCCAGGACCCCGAGCGGCACCTGGGCGAAGCGCTCCCACTGCTCCAGGAAGTAGGGGAGCGTGTGGTAGCCGATGCGTTCGATCCACTCGCCGTGCACGCGGCTCACGGTGTCGAGGTGGGGCGCGTGGATGATCAGCTCGCCCCCCTCGGCGAGGGCCGGTTCGAGCTTGTACATCGCCTTGCCGGCGGTCCAGAGCTCGTCGTACATCGGCGGCGCGCACGCCAGCACGCGCTCCATGGGGCGCGGCAGGTGCGTGACGTGGCGCTCGTTCGAGCGCTCGGCTGCCTCCGCCCAGGCCGCCACGGGGTCGCCGACGGCGATGGCGCCGAGGCCGCCGCCCTCCACCGTCAACGCGATCAGCGTCGTCGGGGTGCTCACCAGCTCGGCGGCCGCGTGGATCATCGCGCGCACCGGCGTGTCCGCGATGCCGATGGTGCCGCGCACGCCCGAGAGCGCGCCGAGCCAGTGCGTCACGTTGATCATGTCGGCGCCGCTGACGCCCGGGAAGTAGTACTTGAAGCCGCCCGAGAAGCCGACCACCTCGTGCGGGAAGGTGGGGCCGAGGATGACCACGCGGTCGGCCTCGGGCACGGCGCGGTTGATCAGCACGTCGACGTCGCCGCCGAGGGTCGGATGCCAGCGCTCACCGGCGATGGCCTGGATGCGCGCGTGCGGCAGCGTGCCGAGCGACACGAGCGTGCCGTCCTCGAACCAGCCGTGGTTCACGATCCTGACGTGTCGGTAACGGCCGGCGCGCTCCTCGGCGGTGATGCCCACCAGGCGCTGCAGGCGCTCTTCGTCGAGCGGCGGGTGCGTGCCGAGCGCCACCATGAAGGTGAGCTCGCGCGCGCCGGCGAGCAGGTCGACCAGCTCGCGGAAGAGCTGTGGCAGCGGGAGCGTGCGGGTGTGGTCGGGGATCAGCACCAGCACGCGGGCACCGTCGAACCCGCCGTCCGCGAGGCCGCGCTCCAGCGTGCCGCGCACCGCGTTGGCGTCGAGCACCTGGCCGGTGGGCGCGACGGCCCGCGCGAGGACGCCGCCGCTTCCGACCGCCCCGAGGTGCGCTATGGCCGCGTCGCTCACACCCCTCCGAAGGCGGCGTACCCGCCGTCGACGGGCACCACCACGCCCGTCACGAAGCGCGAGGCGTCGCTGGCGAGCCACACCGCGGTGCCGACCAGGTCGTCGGCCTCGCCGAAGCGACCCATCGGCGTGTTGGCAAGGATGCTCGTTCCGCGCGGCGTCGGTGCGCCGTCCGGTTGCAGGAGCAGCGCGCGGTTCTGCTCGCCGACGAAGAAGCCCGGCGCGATCGCGTTCACGCGCAGCCCCTCGCCGTAGGTCTGTGCCATGTGCACCGCGAGCCAGCGGGTGAGGTTGTCGACGGCGGCCTTGGCCGCGCCGTAGCCGATCACGCGGGTCAGCGGCTTCTGCGCGGCCATCGAGCTGATCGTGATCACCGAGCCGCGACCGGCGCGCAGCATGGCGGGCGCGAAGGCCTGGATCGGCAGCAGCGTGCCATCCAGGTTCAACTCGACCACCTTCCGGAACGCCTCGGGGGTGAGGCCGAAGAGGTCGCGGTCGCCGTACACGACGGCGTCCGGCCGGTTCCCTCCGGCGGCGGTGAGCAGCACGTCGAGCCGGCCCCAGCGCTGCTCGACCGTCTCGGCGGCGGCGGCGAGCGTCGCGGGGTCGAGCACGTCGGCGCTCAGGCCGAGCGCGTCGTGCCCCTGGTCGCGAAGCTGTTGCGCAGCCTCCTCGATGGCGGCCTGACGGCGGCTGATGAGCGCCACGGAGGCACCGGCTTTGGCGAGGCCGCGCGCCATGGCGAAGCCGAGTGCGCCGGCGCCGCCAGTGACGACGACGACGCGTCCCGTGAGATCGAAGGGCGTCATGTCCGTACCTCCTCGTGGGTGAGCGCGACGAACGGCGCCAGGTGGCGCTCGAAGTGGCGCCGGAGGGCTGCGCGGTAGGCGTCCTCGTGAGCGCGGAGCAGCGCCCGCAGGTCGTCGCCGTAGCGCTGAAGGGCGCTGCCGAAGGTCACGTGCAGGACTTGGCGTGCGTCGCGTTGCTCGAGCAGCGCCAGGAGCGCCGAGCCGGGCAGCGCGTCGGGGTCGGGGACGCCGGCCGGTCGGCCGCTGATGTGGTAGCTCTTCACGTCGTGCTCGAAGCGCTCGAGGCCGAGCTGGATCACGGCTCGGAACAGTTCGGGCCGAGTGGCGCCGGCGACGCGCAGCGCCTCGAGGTAACTGGTGCCGGCGGTCTTGAGGTGGACGCGACCGCCCGTCGCCTGCGCGGCGATGGGGTAGACGGCGAACTTGTCGGAGCCGGAGTGGAGGCTGAGCTTGTAGCCGCCGAGCGCCTCGGCCACGCGGGCGTGACCCTGGAGGTCGCGCGCCAACGCCGCGAGGTCGCCGATGTAGTCGACGCCCTTCTCGAAGGCGCCCACGAAGCGCGGCGCCAGCGAGACCCAGTCGACGCCGAGGCGCCCCAGCTCCAGCGCCAGGTAGGCGTGCTCGGCCAGGCTCGTCGGCGTGGCGGTCTCGTCGACCGACACCTCCACCTCCGCGCGCTCCGGCCCCGCCTGGCTGCGCAGGTGGCGCACCATGCGGGCAACGTGCGCCACGGCCGCGCCGTACTTGGCCGCCGCGCGCTCGAGCGCCTCGGGGGTGAGGACCAGCGCGCGGTCGCCGAGATCGACGGAGCGCTCGGCGAGCCGCTGCAACAGGTCCGACGGCGAGGTCTCGAGGGCGTCCCATGGCACCTGCGCCTCGAAGGCCTCACGCAAGGCGCCGCCCTGCAGGTCGTCGGCGGCGTCGACCACGTGGTCGCCCGGGTCGATGGTGAACATGCTGTAACCGGCCGTCAGGCAGAGATCGATGTCGGCCTCGGTCTTGAGGTGGTCGGCGTCGGCCCCGACCGGGTGGCGCCAGCCGGCGAGGAACGCCCCGGCCGTGGCGTCGTCGAGCACCGCGATCGGGGTGCGCCCCGTGCGGGCGTTCTCGCGCATCGACTGCTGCGCGAAGATCGCCGCCACGCTGCGCTCCGCGCCGGTGGCGCGCATGGCGTCGACGTGGCCAGGGGTGGCGAGGCCGAGCCTGTCGCCGAAGCCGGCGGAGGAGAGCGTGCCGAGCGGGACGGGGCGCAGGTTCGGCAGGGCGCCGCGCAGCGCGGCCAGGTTGGGGGCGTCGAACGCCGTGCGTACCAGGGCCACGTCGCCGGCGTCGTGGCGTTCACCGACGAACGCGCTCAGCGCGCCGGGCTCGGCGGCCGCGACGGCCAGTCGCGCGCCGTCACCGTCGCGCTCCGCCCAGAGCGTGAGGCCGCCCGACGAGCGGGCGCTCCCCGCGACGAGGCCGTGCCCGTGCGTCCGTGCGAGGTCGAAGGCGGGGTCGCGGTCGTGTGTCATGTGCGCGTCCTTTCGCGGGTGAGCGGGGGCATCGAGGGCGCGCTCGCGCGCACCACCAACTCGGGGGCGACGACGACGTGCCGAGGCGGTTCGTCGCGCAGCCGCTCGAACAGGAGTTCGGCGGCCTGCCGACCGAGCGCGTAGGTGTCGATGCGGAGCGTGGTGAGGGGCGGATGCACCAGGCTGGCCAGGCGCACGTCGTCGCAGCCGACCAGCGCGAGCGCGCCGGGGACGTCGCGGCCGAGGTCGCGCGCGGCGGCGAGCGCGCCGAGCGCCACGACGTCGTTGTAGCAGACGACGGCGTCGACGTCGGGCCGGCGCGCCAGCAGCGCGCGGAGCGCGCGGTGCCCGCCGTCCTCGCTCGGCTCGCCGTCCTCGACCAGGCTGGCGTCGAAGCGCTGGCCGGCGGCCTCGATGCCGTCGTGGTAGCCCAGGCGCCGCTTCGACGAGCTCGAGGAGCGGCGCGGACCGGCGAGCAGCCCGATCGTGCGGTGCCCGGTCGATGCCAGATGGGCGACGGCCAGGCGCGTGCCAAGCGCGTCGTCGACCTCGAGGCTGGCGACGTGCTCGTCGGCGACGCGACGGTTGAGCAGCACGACGGCTTGGTGCCGCCGCAGGGCGGCGCCGAGCGCGGCCTCCGGCAGGCGGGCGCTGCAGACGATCAGACCGTCGACGCGGTGGGCTTCGAAGTGCTCGAGCGCCGCCCGTTCGCGATCATTGTCTTCCACGGTGTTGGCCAGCGACACCAGGTAGCCGCGCTCCCAGGCGACGTCTTCGGCGCCGCGGACGATCTCGGGGAAGAACGGGTTGGTGATGTCGGGGACGAGCAGGCCGAGGGTGTGGCTGCGGCGCGTGGTGAGCGTGCGGGCGGCCTGGCTGGGGCGGTACTCGAGCTGGTCGATGGCGCGTTGCACCCGGAGCCGGGTGGCGTCGCGCACGTCGCCCTTGGCGTTGATGACCCGCGACACGGTCATCGTCGACACCCCCGCGAGGCGGGCGACGTCGGCGATGGTCACGCGGTTCGGCACGGTGTGCTCCTGTGCGGGAGGGCGGCACGGCACCCTGTCGCAGCGACCGGTCCCGTGAGCGCTAACACCCGTTGCGGTGACGCGAGTATATGCAGCATGGATGCGAGCGTCAAGGTGCCGACCAAGCCGGTTGGAGTGTCAAGGACGAACGTCCCACACAACAGAACACCCGCTTCGTTGACACCTCTCGCCGCCCCGTGCTACCTTCCGGAGAACCATCGACTGTACCCGCCCGATGATAGCGGTAACGGTAACGATACCGGCCCATCGTCCGCGGGTGACCGGGACGGGTCCGTGAGGGTCCGACCGGGGGAGGAGACCACCATGCGCATGACCCGCACCCTCGCGCTCGCCCTCGCCGTGGCGCTGCTCGCCGGCTCGACGCTGGCGCAGCAGATCACGCTGCGCGCGGCCGACAACCAGCCGGCCACGTACCCCACCGTGCTCGGACTGATGGCCATGGCCGAGTACCTCGAGGCGGCCTCGGACGGCCGCATCGTCATGGAGGTGTTCCCCGGCGGGCAGCTCGGTGACGAGCGCTCAACCATCGAACAGGTGCAGCTCGGCGTGATCGACATCGTCCGCACCAGCACCAGCCCGGTCGGCGAGTTCTACCCGGCCATGGGCGTGTACAGCATGCCGTTCATCTTCCGCGACGAGGCCCACATGTGGAAGGTCGTCCAGGGCCCCATCGGCAAGGA
>PWQI01000170.1 GCA_003556805.1 Trueperaceae bacterium
CCGGCGCCCGCGCCGAAGCCGCTGCCGCTCGTGCCGACGCCGCGTACGACCTCGCCCTTCAGGCCCTGGCCGAGAGCGACGCCAACGCCGGCGACATCGCCGCGCTCAACCGCGCGCTGCAGATCCTCAGCGATCGCGTCGACGGCCTCGCCGCCGTGCCGCCGGTCGAGATTCCGGAAGTCGATCTCTCCGATCTCGAGGCGGGCATCGCGCGCAACGCTGGCGACATTGCCAACATCCGCGAGTTCGTCATCCTGCTGCGCCGCGAGCAGGTCGCCCTGCGCGACCGCGTCTCGGCTCTCGAGGCCGCCGACGCCGCCACGGCCGAGGCGCTCAGCCAGCTCGACGACCGCCTCACCGCCCTGGAGCGCACCGCGCTTCAGATCAGCGGCAGCATCTCGATCAGGTACAATGTCGTGCGCTTCGCTGACTGCCCCGCTGCCCCGTCGGCCGACTGCGGCTTCGACGTCGACCGCGTCTACGGCATCGGCTTCGACCGCGACATGGGTCGCTCGTTCCTCTCGACGGGCGCCCTGACCAGTGGTCCCGCCGCCCAGCGCCCGGCCCAGCGCCGCCGCGAGTTCGTCGACCCCAGCGGCTTCACCGCCACGCTGTCGATCGACGTGATCGGCGATCGGACCTTCGACGGCACGAGCCACCCGCGTGGCCTCGACGGCTTCTCGGCCGTGGCCGACATGGAGTTCGCGCGCGCCACCAACATCGAGGACGCCAACGGCAACATCATGTCGCGCGCCTACGTGTTGCGCGTCAAGAGCTTCGACGCCACCTTCGACCCGATTGGCTCCGACCCGCTCGAGTTCGCGTTCGGCGACGAAATCGACGTCACGTTCACCCCGTACGTCTTCGTGATCGATGACGAGATCGGTTACGTCGCCCGCGTCGGCTCGCCCGATTTCCTCTCGTTCCTGTCGCCCAAGTTGTGGGTCGCCTACACCGACCCGGCGGGGAACGGCACGCAGAACCGCACCGCGATCCGCGGCACCATGGCCCCCAGCCTCGGCGATGCCGTGCAGCTCTTCGGCGGCTTCTCGCTGGCGCGCTACGCGATCAACACCATCGACAAGGATGACGTCGAAGAGGATAACGTCGAGTACCAGGTGTGGGGCCTCGACGGTACGATCGGCCTGCTCGGGCTCCTCGAGCTCGAGTTCGAGTACGCGGCCAACACCGAAGAAGCGCCCGCCGACAGCAGCGTCTTGTTCGTCAAGGCGATGGTCGATGGCGCGTCGCTGCCCATCCTCAACTCGCTGGCCGGTAACTTCCGCGCCATCGACGCCAACTGGGACGGCATCTTCAGCGATCCAGGCGACGCCGAGGACGACTTCCCCTTCCAGCTCGACCAGACCGGCTTCGGCGTCGAGGGTAGCCTCGGGTTGTTCATCGTCGACGTGACCGGCTTCTTCGACAGCTACAGCACCGAAGCGGAGGACGAGGTCACGGCCTTCGGCGTCTACGCCGACGTGACCCTGTGGCTCGGCTTCTCGGTCGAGGGCTGGTTCGAGTCCGTCTCCGTCGACGGAACCACCGTCGACGACAACGCGGCCGTCGAGCGCGAGTCCACCGGTTACGACTACATGGACGGCGAGTACGAGACCCAGTGGGGCGTCGCGCTGGTCCACAAGGGTGACGCCGACAACGCGCTCATTCGCAACCTGGACATCGAAGTCAGCTACCGCATGTTCAACGCTGACTTCAGCGGCAGCGACCTCAAGATCGCGGTTGAGTACGACCTCGACTTCGGCTTCGTGGCCTTGCAGCCGTACGTCGGCTACCAGATGTTCGACGACAACCTCGCAGACCGAAGGCAGTTCAACGAGTTGCTCGTTGGCGGCGGCTTGCAGATCGGTGAGATCGACGTCGGCCTCTTCACGGTGACCTTGGTCGGTGCTGCCAACTACCGCAACACGCAGTACCTCGAAGACCATTCTGATGGCACCTACACGGCAGAGGAGCTGCAGTGGAGCGTGGGTCTCGTCCTCGACGAGTTCCTCTTCGGTGAGTTCTCGACCCTGAGCGGCCGTTACGGCCAGTACACCGCTACGAACGTCGATACGTTCTACGGCATCGGCGCGGGCGCCCCGTTCCCGGGCGTCGGCTCCGACTTCGACCGCGACCGCGGCGGTGAGTCCACCACTACGCAGGGTTGGGAAGTCGAGTGGAACTACCGCGACCTGATCTTCGTCTACGGTGTGTACAGCACGTCCGACACCGACGTGGCGGGCGACCGCTCCGCACAGCAGTTCCGCGTCTCCTACCGCGTCGACTTCTGATCACCTGATCTGACGCAGACGCGACGACAGCGCGCCCCGGTCCGTAAGGACCGGGGCGCGCGCTTTGGTCGCCGGCGGCAAGCCCGCTCAACCGGGCTTCGGTGCGAGGACCGTCAAGCGGGCGGGCTCCAGGCACACGTCGAAGGAGGCCGCCTCGTCGCCCAAGCCCTCGCCGTCGGCATGCGCCACCACCGTCGCCGACCACTGGATACGCACGTGGTGGCCACGGTGAAGGCGAATGCGAGGGTGGCCCAG
>PWQI01000347.1 GCA_003556805.1 Trueperaceae bacterium
ACGCCGTGACACACGTACTTGGCAAAGCGGTGTCAACCGGGGCCGCTTCGCGCGTGTGGCGGCCCCGAACTGGGTCAGCGAGCGTCGACGTTGGCGCTCACGAGGCCCACGGCTCGTGCTCCCCGAGGGGCCCGTGCCGGGTCCACACGACCCACGCGCCGCCTGGGCTCGGCTGCCGCCGCACACGCGTGCCCGAATGCTCACACGGCGCTCGAGGCGACGCGTTACCGTTCGAGTGGCTGTCCCTGGACGCCCCGGACGAGACACGCGCCGTACCCGGTCATGAAAGACGACGCGCCGGAGGTGACCGTGGGCATGCTCTCCTTCTTCGACTACGTGGCACGCGCGGCGAGCGCGTGGTTCCTCGGGTTCTTCCCGTTCTTCGAGATCTACGTCGCCGTCCCGGCTGCGTTCGCGCTCGGACTCGATCCGCTCTCAGCCGTCGTGTGGCCGGTGCTCGGAAACGTGACCCCGGTCTTCCTCATCGTCTTCGGGTACGAGCGCCTCATGCGGGTCGAGCGCGTGCGCCGCTGGTTGCACGACCGTCGCTCGGTGCGGTTCGAGCGCTGGATCGACCGTTACGGCGCGCCGTTCGTCCTGCTGGCGACGCCGTGGATCGGCGTGTGGGCGGTTGCCGCGACCGCGCAGGCACTCGGGATGCAGCGCGGCATCCTGGTGGGCTTCGCCGTCATCAGCATCACCGTGTACGCCATCGCGATCGCGGCGGGCCTGGCGTTCGGGTTCGACCTGGTACGCCGGGACTGATCGCACGCACGCGCCGGTCCCGGTCCGCAGCGAGTGGCAGTGAGCGGCAGCGCCCGCCTTCGGCGACCCGCTCGCACACGCGCGTGACCGCACGATCTCACCTCGCGTACCATGACAGTATGGTCGCGCTCGACTCGAACCAGCGCGTCGACCACGTGACGCCGTCAGGCGGTCCCAGCGCACGGGCGACCCTGGCGATACGGCTGCTCGAGCCGAGCGACGTGTCGGCGGCCGCCACAGCGTTGGCACGAGCCTTCGCCGAGGAGCCGGCGAAGCAGGCGCTCTTCGGCAGCGGCGCGACGGATCGAGCGCCGTTCAGAGACGCGGCGACGCGCACGCGCTTCACCGAGGCCGCCGCGATCGGCCGTCTGCGCGCCGCCGCGCGCTATGCGGCCGTTCACGTCGCCGACGTCGACGGGACCATCGCCGGTGTCGCCATCTGGTACCCGCCGGGCATCCAGCCGGGCGCGCAGAGCTCGACGCTGCTGCGCGCGCTCACGAGTCCGGGCACGCGCGTCATGTCGCTGTTCGCCAGCGTCACGAGAGCGCTGTGGCGGGACCGGCGCACGCTCAGACGCATGCTCGCCGAGAGAAGCGCGGCCGCCAAGCTTGCCCGACGGGTGCCGAGTTGGTACCTCTCGATCTTGGGTACCGACCCGGACTACCGCGGTCGAGGCGTCGCCCGTCGGCTGCTCGAGCGAACGCTCGAGCGATGCGATGTCGAAGGCCTTCCTGCCTGGCTCGAGACCACCGAGGAGGCCACCGCAGGGATGTACGAACGCTTCGGTTTCGAGACGATCGCCACCGTCGCCAGCGGTACCGTCCTCCCCGGCCTCTGGATCATGCGCCGGGAGCCGCGCCGAGCGACCCCCGAACGCGCCTGACCGGTGTCACAGGCCACGTAGGCACCGAACGGCGGCGGTCGGTCCGGTTGGGCTGGCTTCGAGCACTTTGGGGGCCTCCGCCGTCACGTCTCCGTCAGGCTCGCGTCAGGTTGTGGCCGTACCCTTCTCGTGGACCGACCGTACGGACCGACCGTATGCGGCGTTCCTTCGGAGGCTGTGATGCTCGCGCTGTACGTGGGCGCTTGGTGCGGGCGGAGCCAGTAGCGCAACCGACCGAGGTCGTGATCCTCGGGTGCAGGTGCCCTTCTACCCGCCAAGGAGGCGACGAACGTGAGACGAATGCTTGCAGCTCTCTTCTTGATCCTCGTGATCGGCACGGCCGCGGCCCAGCCGCCCGTCGACTACACGCTGATGTGCGATGGCGACATCATCGGCGCGGTGAGTTACGTCGACGGTGCGTACCACGTTACCTTGCTCGCAGGCGCGGCCTGCGACGGAACACTCAACATCTACGAAGATGAGGCCCTGGATGTCACGCTCGACCGTGATGACGACGGCATCGTTACCGTCACGATCGGCGAGGACGAGGTGCCAGTCCTGGTCGACGAGGTCCCCCAGCAGGCCCTCGACGGCGTTCTGACCGCGCACGCGAACCGGGCCGTCGCCGGCCACGGCCAAGAGACCGCCGCGGCGATGCGCGACCTGCACCAGCCCGAGCTCCCCGCCGTACCCGAACGACCCGAACTCCCCGTCGTCCCCGACCTTCCCGAGGCCGCCACAGACCGCCGTCCCTGACCGACCGATCATCGTTCCACCGGCGCCACCCGTAGCGACGCGTCGAAGCTAGCGGGGGTGAGTCCCGTAGCGGCACCGTGACGGCCTCAGAGCCGTCAGGCCGTCACGTGCATCCCGTTGACCGCCTCACTCCGTGGC
>PWQI01000357.1 GCA_003556805.1 Trueperaceae bacterium
CCGACTTCGTCGTCTGCGCCGAGGCCGATTGGCGCTCGCTGCTGCACGGGCTCGGAGGCCCGGGCGCGACCGAGACGTGGGCGGCGGGGCGGCGCGTGGACCGAGGCGCGACCGGGGGGACGCCATGACGTCGCCCGAGGTCGTCCTGGACGGCGCCGTCGACCTGCCCAGCTTCGCGGCGGTGACGCGCGGAGGTGCACGCGTCGTGCTCGCCGACGCGGCGCGGGAGCGCTTGGAGCGCTCGCGGGCGCTGGTCGAGCGCATGGTCGAGGCCGGTGACCCCGTCTACGGCGTCAACACCGGCTTCGGCCAGTTCCAGGCGGTGCGCATCCCCCTCGGCGAGCTGCGCGCGCTGCAGCGCAACCTGCTCGTGTCCCACGCCATCGGCGTGGGCGAGCCGTTCCCGCGAGACGTGGTGCGCGGCATGCTGCTGCTGCGCGCCCAGTCGCTGGCGGTCGGCGCCTCCGGCGTGCGACCGGCGCTCGTCGAGCGGCTGCTCGCGTTCCTGAACGAGGACGTGCACCCGGTGGTGCCGTCGCAGGGCTCGGTGGGCGCCTCGGGCGACCTCGCGCCACTGGCGCACATGTCGTTGCCAGTGATCGGCGAGGGCGAGGTCGAGCACCGTGGCCGGGTGCGCCCCGCGGCCGAGGTGCTGCGCGAGCTCGGCCTGCTGCCGCTCGAGCTCGAGGCCAAGGAGGGCCTCGCGCTCGTCAACGGCACCCAGGCGATGGCGAGCCTGCTGGCGTTGGTGATCCACGATGCCGAGGTGCTGATGCGCGCGGCCGACGTCGCCGCGGCGATGAGCGTCGAGGCCTTGAAGGGGAGCCATCGACCCTTCGACGAGGCGGTCACGCGCCTGCGGCCCCACCCGGGCGCCGCGCTCGTGGCGGCGAACATGCGGGCGCTGCTGCGCGACTCGCCGCTCAACGCCTCGCACGTCGACTGCGACAAGGTCCAGGACGCCTACTCCCTGCGCGCCGTGCCCCAGGTCCATGGAGCCGTGCGCGACGCGATGGCCTACGTGCGGCGGGTCGTCGAGATCGAGATGGCGTCCGCCACCGACAACCCGCTGCTGGTGGTCGAGGAGGGGCGCGCGATCTCGGCCGGCAACTTCCACGGCGAGCCGCTCGCGTTGGCGGGCGACCACGCGAAGGTGGCTCTGGCCGAACTCGCCAACGTCTCCGAGCGGCGTGTGGAACAGATGCTCAACCCAGCCCTCTCGGGGCTGCCGGCGTTCCTGGCGGCCGACGGCGGACTCAACTCCGGGCTGATGATCAGCCAGTACACGGCGGCCGCGCTGGTGAGCGAGAACAAGGTGCTGGCGCACCCGGCCTCGGTCGACTCGATCCCCACGAGCGCCAACCAGGAGGACCACGTGTCGATGGGCACGATCGCCTGCCGCCAGGCGCGCATGGTCCTCGACAACGCCACCTGGGTCATCGCCATCGAGGTGATGTCGGCGGCCCAGGCGCTCGACTTCCGGGCAGGGGTGCGCCCCGGCGTCGGCGTGGCGGCCGCCCACGCGCGCGTGCGGCGCGAGCTTCCGCACCTCGACCAGGACGTCTACCTCAGGCCAGGGCTCGATGCGGTGCGGGAGCTGGTGCGTTCGGGCGCGTTGGTGCGCAGCGCGGAGGAGGCGGCGGGCCCGATCGCCTGAGGTCGCGCGAGCGTGTCGCTCCGTGCGTCTCGACGCTGGACCCGGCTCCGCTCGGCGCGCGGCGGTCCGCGTCAGGGACGTTGCCATCTAGCGCGTTGGTGGGCGGCCTGGTGTCGTGCGGGTGGGAGCGCAGCCGCCCGGACGCCTCAGCGTTCCCCGGGAGGTGGCGCGATGCGTCAAGAGACCAGCCGACCCCGCAACGGCACCGGTGCCAGTGGCGCTGCAGCACCGCTCGTGTCCACGACGGCGCACACGTTCGAACGTGAGGGCTGCACCATCCACTGGTGGGAGAGCGGCCCGCGCGACGGTCCCTGTCTCGTCCTCACGCACGGCGTCACCATCGATCACGGCACGTTCGCCTCCCAGGTCCCGCTGCTCGCACGGGCCGGCCATCGCGTCGTGACGTGGGACCTGCGCGGTCACGGCCGCAGCCGTCCCGCTGCGCAGCCGCTGACGTTCGAGCGCTCGGTCGACGACCTGGAGGCCCTCGTCGACGAGACCGGGGCGGAGCGGGCCGTGCTGGCCGGGCAATCGTTCGGTGGCATGATCGTGCAGGGCTACCAGCGCCGCCGCCCGGAGCGCGTGGCCGGCATCGTCCTCGCAGGATCGCTTCCGTACGGCGTCCGCGTCCTGTGGCCGCTGACGGCGGTCTACGGTTCGGTCGCACCGTCGCTGCAGCGCATCTGGCCAGAGCGCCACCTGCGTCGGATCGTGCCGCCGTTCATGTCGAAGCGCGACGACGTGCGCCGCTACGTCGCCGAGGCGATCGAGCCGCTCGGTCGCGACGACTTCGCGACCTGCACGAAGACCGCGACGCAGGCGCTGGGCCGGCGTGATCCGCCCGGCGCGCCGAACGCGCCGACGCTGTGCGTCGTCGGTTC
>PWQI01000059.1 GCA_003556805.1 Trueperaceae bacterium
ACGCGCGACCGCTCCTGCTCACGCTCGACCCGACGCCACCCTCGCGTCCCCTGCCCGGGAGGCTGGAGTGGGCGCCAGCGTCTCGGTGGCTGCTCGACGGCGCGTGATTGCCCGGCAGGATATCGGCCACGACCACGAGGCGTTCCTCGCCCGCGCGCGCCTGACCCAAGAAGCCGTCGCCCAACGCATGGATACCGCCAAGAGCGCGGTCTCGCGGCTCGAACGCGCCGGCAAGCACACACCATCCGTCGGCACGCTCCAGCGTTACGCCAAGGCCGTGGGATGCGAACGCACGATCGAGCTCGTGGCGGGGTCCGGCTGACCGTGGTCGGAGTGGTCCACTGGTTCGTCGAGCTGGCACAGCTGGCTTCGGGCCCGCCCACTCGGCATCGCCTACGCGAGCCCCTCGGGCCGTACCCCGAGCCCGGTGGTCCGCGCGGCCCTCCAGAGCTGAAGATCGAACGTCGCTACCGAAACGCGCTCACCCACCATGTCTTGCCAGAACACCGCCGTTGCGAGGTGAACGGCATCGTAGCCGCGCAGCCCATGATCCCAGGCGACGACGGCCGCCCGCGCGACGAGCATCTCGCTCATTTGCACGCGCGCGAGCGCCGTCCACTCGGCGTCGAAGGCGCGCAACGCCGCCTCGGCCTCGTGGCGCGGCACCCCCTGCATCCGGCTCGCCTTGGCGAGCGCCGCAGCCACCTCGGCGCGGCTGATGATCGACGTGCCAACCACCGACGCGGTGTCGACGAGCGCCGCGACCTCGTCGGAGCCTGCCTCGGCCACGTAGCGCTTGACGAGCGCGCTGGCATCGAGATAGACGATCACTCGCGGTCATCGATCAGCAGATCGGCCACGCTGCGCGATCCGCGGGCACGAGCCACCGGGGCGGTGCGCGGTAACCGCCGCCCGTCCCACTGGAGGAACCCACTGCGCACCATGGCGCCCAGACGGTCCTCGATCGGCGTCGCGACGGGGACGATTCGTCCGATGACGACGCCTCGCTCCGTGATCTCGACGGCCTCACCAGCCTTCGCGAGCCGCAAGTAGTGTGAGAGGCGCGCCTTGAGCTCCCGAACGTTGACGGTGGTCTGCTTCATGGCACCTCCTGGCACCAACTGGCCCAAGGTGACTACATCATCGCATGTTGTAGTCACTTCATGGCCGAGCGGTCTCGCGGCTCGAACGCGCCGGCAACCGCACGCCATCCGTCGGGACGCTCCAGCGCTACGCCAAGGCCGTCGGGTGCGAAGGCGCGATCGAGCTCGTGCCGAAGGCAGGATGACGGCGGACCCAACCGCCATGCCCAGGTCTGCCCAAAAAGTTGGTGGGCGGTATTAGGATTCGAGCCTACGACCCCTCGCGCGTGAAGCGATCCACAGCGAGCCGTGGCTGCTCGCCAGGTACCCTGGCATGCCCGCCGGTGCGTCGCCCACGGTATCTACGCTGTCCATCGGCACGGGCGCGTGCCGGCGCGTGTCGTCGCGTGTCGTCGCGCAGTGCCCGCTCTGCGGTCAGACCTGCGGTCAACGATCGCCACACACCTGCGCCGCAGTTCTCACGTATGCTAACCTGTGTTCGTGGCGTTCACCATCGAGTACTACCACCCACGTGTGCTCGCCACCATCGAGTCTTGGCCCGTCGATGTCGTCGCCGACTACGCGCGGCTGGTCGAACTGCTGTCGAAACACGGTCTCGCCGTAGGCATGCCGCACTCACGCGCCCTCGGCCAAGGGCTGTTCGAGTTGAGGCCGCGAGGGCGATCGGGTACCGGCCGTGCACTCTACTGCTTCGTCCAGGACCGCCGCATCGTCATCGTCCACGCGTTCCTCAAGAAGACCCGCACCACCCCGGGACGCGACCTCGCCATCGCGCGCAAGCGCACCAAGGAGATCCAACGTGGCTGAACTCGAGCACGAACCGGTCGTCCACGACCACGACGAGTTCCTCGCCCGCGCACGCCGTCGCCGCGGCTTCCAGAAGGCCTACGACGCGCTCGAGACCGAGTACCAGGTCGCCAACGAGCTCATCGCCGCCCGAGCGCGTGCAGGTTTGACCCAAGAAGCCGTCGCCCAACGCATGGGCACCACCAAGAGCGCGGTCTCGCGACTCGAGCGCGCCGGCAAGCACACGCCGTCCGTCGGCACGCTCCAGCGCTACGCCGAGGCGGTGGGCTGCGAGATCAAGATCGAACTCGTGCCGAAGGCAGGATGACAGTGGACGCGGTCGCGGCGACCGGATCCTCCTCGAAGCTGCTGGAGGGCGGCTACGTCGCAGCGAGCCCGGTCACGCGATTGCCCGCGCCCAAAGCTGCGGCGGTGTACCGACGACTCGACGAAGTTGCCGGCGAGGACAGCCCCGCAGAGGTACGCCTCATGGGATCGCTGCTGGTCGCTCAGCTGCGCCATGCACTCGTCCAGCCGGATGCGCGAGGAGCGCCAGACATCCTGCGGTCAAGAGCCGCGCCCCCCGGTCTCCCGAGGGGCGCTTCTTGCGTCCTAGACGTGCTTTCTGGTGGTGGGCGGTA
>PWQI01000414.1 GCA_003556805.1 Trueperaceae bacterium
CGAGCACCTGCTGCGCCAGCTGGGCCGGCGCGAGATGCTGCTGGTGCTCGACAACCTCGAGCACCTGGTCGACCACCGCAGGCTGGTCGCCGACATCATGGCCCGCGCGGCCGGTGTCCGCATCCTGGCGACGTCGCGTGTCCGACTCGCGCTGCGTGGCGAGCGCCTGTTCGACCTCGCCGGGATGCAGGTCGCGAGCGAATGGCCGGGGGAGGAGCCGCCCAACGCCGTCACGCTGTTCGTGCGCTGTGCGCGGCGCGTCCGCCCCGACCTCGCATTCGGTCGCGACGAACTGCGTTGCGTCGCCAGGATCGCCGCCTTGGTCGAGGGACTGCCGCTCGCCCTCGAGCTCGCGGCGACCTGGCTGCGGGCACTGACGATCGACGCGATCGAAGGCGAGCTCGGCCGCAGCGCCCGGCTCCTGGAGGTCGTCGACCACGGGCCATCCGAGCGCCACGCGGGTGTCCGAGCCGTCTTCGATCACTCCTGGTCGCTCTTGCGGCCGCGTGAGCGCGCTGCGCTCCGCGCGCTCGCGGTGTTTCGCGGTGGTTGGACCCGCGAGGCCGCGGCTGACGTCGCGGCCGTCGACCTGCCCGTGTTGCTCACGCTCGTCGACGCCTCACTCGTCCGTCGCGACGCGAGCGGCCGCTACACGTAGCACCCGCTGGTGGGCGAGTTCGCCGCCGATCGTGCGGCCGAGCAGCCCGACCAGCACGCGGCCGTCGCCGATCGGCACGCGCGGTACTTCCTGGCGTTCGTCGGCGCGCGCGCGGCCGACCGAGGGCGGCTCGACGGCGGGCCGCGGATGGCGCATGCGGACGTCGAGATGCCGAACGTGCAGGCGGCCTGGAGCCACATGGTCGCGCGGCACGACGAGGCCGTGCTCGCCGAGGCCTGCAACGGACTGTGGGCGGTGACGTTCGCGAGCAATCGCCTCCGGTTGTTGCAGACGATGCTGCGCTCGGCGCTGGCGATCGCGACGCACGGCGGCGCCTTGCGCGGTCGGGCCGCCGTGTGGCTCGGGTGCACCCTGTGCCAGGGCAGTGCCGCCATCGACGTCGGTCGCGCCATCGTGTCGAGCGAGGGTCTGGCGCTGCTGGAGGAGGGGGTCGCCATCGCCGCGCGGCGCGGCGCCGACGCGGACCTGGCGCGTGGCCTCCAAGAACTGGGTGTCGCCTACGGCTTGGCCGGACGCCGTGACGATGCACAGCGGGCGCTTCGGCGCGCCATGGCCGTCTACCGAGCCTTGGGGGACGACACCGGCGTTGCGATCATGACGTCGCTGTTCGCTGAGTTCGAGCCGGACTTCGCGACCGCGGTGGAGGGCTTCAGGTCGGCGATCGAGTTCGCGACCGAGGCCGGCACGGCGTTCCCCGTGATGATGGCCGAGGAGAGCGGTGCGACCAGGCTCTTCCTCGGCTTCGGTGCGTACCGGCAGGCAGCCGCAGCGCTGGCGAGGCACAACGACCTGAGCAGGCGTATGGGCTTCGAGCACTGGGCGGACCACGGGCGCCTGGAACAGGCCGAGATCGAGGCCTCCGCTGGTGCGCTGCGCGCGGCGAGCGAGCTGCTGGCGCAGAGTCTGGATGGTGCCATGGAAACGGTGTCGGACGACGCCGAGGGCTACGTGACGACGGCCAACTCGCTGCGTGGCTGGATCGCCTCCATGCAGGACGATGCGGTCGCCGCCGCCGACCATTGCCGACGCGCCCTGGCCGCGCCGGAAGGGGCGCTACGAACGGCAGCAGCGGTTCGCAGCATGACCGTGCTGGCGGGGCTCACGCTCGCGAGCGGCGACGTGGACGGCGCCGCGGACTGGCTCGGACGCGCACGCACGACGCTCGTCGGTGTCCAGCGACTCGCCTTCGGGAAGGGGAGCGTGCCGGCGGCCGACGTGCCCCTCTGGCTCCGCATGCTCACGGTCGAGGTCGACCTGGCGGTGGCCGCGGCGGATCTCGACGGTGCCCGAGCCGCCGCGATCGAGGCGCTGACGATCGCGCGGGAGAGCGATCAACAGCCGGCTGCAACGCTCGCCCTGGTGGCCGCGGCGCGCCTGCTGACCGCAACCGGCCAGCAGGGTGAGGCACGAGCGCTCGTCGCCACCGTGCTGGATCACCCGGCGACGCCGTTCGACGCGATCCTCGCCGCACGTCGGCTCGACTCCGGTAATGGTGCCCATCGGTCGCGTCCGGCTCGGTGGCACGACACGTACATGCGCGATCGCACCCTCTTCACGGCGCTCGACCACACCCTCGAGCGGGTGCGTGAGGTGCTCGAGCGACGCGACGATTGAGGACGTCGCAACCTCGATGACCGACGCAACGACCGCGGCGGAAGTGCTTCGGTAGTGCCTCGCTCGGCATGCTGTTGCCCACGATCGAGCCTGATCTGGTGGCTGGCCGTCGCGATGACGGGCGCCATGCACGGGACCATGCGGCTCGACCGGGGAGGAGACAGCGATGCCGATCACGGTGAACGTCGATGATCTACGGACCAGAGTGCGCTCGATGTACCGCCAGGTCGCCGAGGAGCCCGAGGGTGAGTTCCACTTCGAGATGGGACGCCCCCTCGCCGAGCGTCTCGGCTACGCACCCGAGGAGCTCGACCGGGTCCCGGCCGATGCCATCGCGTCTTTCGCCGGCGTCGGGCATCACTTCCACCTCGCCCGCATCGATGCGGGCGAGACCGTGCTCGACCTGGGCAGCGGCTCGGGCATGGACAGCTTCTTGGCCGCCCGGATGGTCGGTGAGCGCGGCCGCGTGATCGGCGTCGACATGACGGAGGAGCAACTGCGCAAGGCGGAGCGGCTGCGCGACGCACACGGCGTCACGAACGTGTCGTTCGTGGCAGGACTCGCCGAGGCGCTGCCGGTCGAGGACGCGAGTGTCGATGTGGTGATCAGCAACGGCGTGATCAACCTTGCGCCCGACAAGTCCACCGTGTTCGCCGAGGTGGCGCGCGCGTTGCGGCCGGGCGGCCGCATGGCGCTCGCCGACATCGTGACCGAGCAGCAGCTCTCGGACGACATCGTGTGCGACAGCTCGCTGTGGGCTGCCTGCATCGGCGGCGCTGCGCAGCAAGACACGTACCGACGCATGATCGAGTCGGCTGGCCTGCGCGTCGAGGTCGTCGAGGAGAACCCGCGCTACCGCTTCCTGTCTCGTTCGGCGCAAGGCGCCACCGAGCGTTACGGTGTCAAGAGCGTCTCATTGCTGGCGCGCAAGCCGGCCTGAACGCCGGCACGGCAGGTGGCGTCGGGGCACTGGTGATCCCCGACGCCTACGATCTACGATCGCAGCGCCTTACGCTCGCGGCGCGCGAAACGGGACCATCTCGGCGATGAACTCTCCGACGGGCCGTTCCGCACCCTCGGACAGCGCCGCATGCAGCGCCGGCGCTGGCAGCGCTTCGTCCAGCGCGGTGTGGATGGCCGCCAGGCGCGGGGCGTCGGCGTCCTCGACGACGCCGTGGCGGTCGAGCGCCCCGACGAGCGTGGCCGCCTCGCCGGCGTGCCCGGCCTCGAGCCGTACGTGAGCGAGGCCCAACAGGCAGCTTCCGATCACCTGCGCGTCGCCGACGTGCCGCGCCAACGCGAGGGCGTGGCCGAAGTGGTGGCGGGCGGCGTCGTGATCGAAGCGCTCGCTCTCGATTCGCCCCAACCGACAGTGTGACCTCGCGGCCAGCGTCCGGTCACCCGTCGCCTCGGCGCGTTCGAGCGCGTCGAGGTACAGCGTGCGCGCACGCTCCGTGTCGCCGCGGGCGTGCGCAGCGCCGCCGAGGTTCGTGATGAGGTCGGGGAGCGTGGCTTCGTAGCCGAGGTCCTGCGCGAGTCGTGTGCCCTCCTCGAGTTGCGTCTCGGCCTCGGCGGGCCGCCCGGCGACGACCAGCAGGCTACCGAGGTTGATCAGGTTTCGCACCACCGAGCGCAGGTTCCCGCGTTCGCGATTGCGCCGCAACGCCTCGACGATCAGCCGCTCGGCTTCGTCGAACGCCCCGGTCGCCTTCTTGAGCAGCGCCAGGTTGTTCGTCAGGATGGCGATCTGCGCCTCCTCGTCGCGGGCGCGTGCCAAGTGCAGCGCCTCGTCGAGGTGCCGGCCGGCGGCGTGGAGGTCGCCTTCGTGCTTCGCGAGCGTCGAGAGGGTGTTCAACGAACTGATCTCTGCGCGCGTGAGCGCTCTTCCGCGCTCGTCCGAGGCCTCGGCGGCCGCACCGTTGCCCATGGCTGGTTCGCGTGTGGCCGAGCGGAGCAACGCGAGGGCGTGCTCGGCCGCGCCGCGGCAGCGTCGAACGTCTCCCAACCCGAAGCGGAACCACGCCTCGGCGGCGCGCAGCCTACCGAGCAGCGCGTGGTGTGTCGGCTGGTGTGCAGCGAGGCGCTCCGAGGCCGCGGCGAACGCTTCGACGGCCGTTCGCGCCATGCCGCCGCGCTGGATGAAGAACAGCTGCAGGGGCCGGCAGGCGTCCCACAGGTCGTCGGTCGCCCCGTCCTCGGCCGCCGCGTGCCACGCGCGCAGCACGTTGGGCAGCGCCTCCTCGAGCACGACGAGCGCCTCGCGCTGTCGGTCCGAGCCGGCGAGGGCCGACTCCCAGGCCCGCAACAGGTCGACGTAGTGACGGCGGTGCTTCAGACGTGTGCGCCGCGCCTCGTCCGGGCGGGCGTTCGCCCGCTCGACGGCGTCGTGGCGCACGAGCGGGTGGAGGCCGTAACGGCCGCTACCGTCGGCGCGCACCAGCGAGGTGTCGACGAGCGCTGCCAGCACAGGGATGGTCGCACCCGCCACCGCGCTTGCCGCGTCGCGGCGGAAGCCGTCGGCGCAGAGCGCGAGCGCGCGGAGCGCATTCCGTTCGTGGCGTGACAGCAGGCGCCACGAGTGCTCCAGCGCGGCGCGCATGCTCCGTGCCCGGGGCGGCGCGTCGCGGGCGTTGGTCACGAGGAGGTCGAGGTCACGCGCGAGCTCGCGGGCGATCTCGTCGACGCTCATGACCCTCACCCACGACGCGGCGAGCTCGAGCGCCAGGGGCAAGCCTTCGACGAGCGCGCAGATCTCGAGCACCCCGGCGAGACGCTTGTCGTCGACGACGAAGCCAGGGAGTGTTCGGCGTGCCCGGCGCTCGAACAGCGCGACCGCGTCGAAGCGCCGCGCCTCCACTGCCGTCACCTGAGCGCGTTCGGGATAGGCGAGCCCGTCGACGGTGAAGACGTGCTCGAACTCGAGCGCGAGGCGTTGGCGTGACGTGACGAGCACCGTGAGGTTCTGGCAGCGTCGGAGCAGCGTCGAGAGCGTCGCAGCGCCGTCCGGAGCGCTCGCCTCGCGCTCCGAGACGAGGTGCTCGACGTCGTCGAGGACGAGCAGGAGATCGCGCGTGCCGATCGCTTCGCAGACCGCATCGAGCGTCGATCCGGCCGCGTCCGCAGCGGCGCCGAGGGCGCCTGCGAGCGTCCTGGGTAGCTCGGTCGCCGAGTCCAGCTGACCCGTCGGCACGTGGCACACCCCGTCCGCGAAGGTCCCTGTTGCGAGGACCTCGTGCGCCACGTGCTCGGCGAGGCGCGTCTTGCCGATGCCAGGTGGCCCAACGAGCGTGAGGAGGGCGCATTCCGGCGCTGCGACAAGCGTCGCGATCTCCGTGAGTTCGAGATCGCGTCCGACGAAGGCGGTCCCGCGGCGCGGGAGGGTGCTCGGTGGCGCGAGCACCTGAGGCCTCGTGCGAGTGAGCCTGCCGCGCGCTTCGTCGAACGACGACGCCACCTCGAGGCCGAGGTCCGCCGCCTCCTCGAGGACGCGGGCCGCGTCAGGGCTGTGACCGGCGCAGAGCAGCGTGTGCATGCGGCGGAGGTCGTCATGGTCCGGCGCTGGTGCGCCGTCGAGGCGGTAGGCCTCCTCGGCCCGTGCCGCGGCTCGCCCGAAGGCTTCGCGCTCGGCGTGGCGCTCGGCGACCGAGAGCAGCGCCCTGCGCGCGTGACCCGCCAGGAACTCGCGGGTCAGGTACAGCCACTCCTCGATCTCCATCCCGAGGCTCGTGAGCCGGAGGCCCGCGAGGAACGGTCCCTCGTAGAGCGCGAGGGCCTCGTCGTAGCGCTCCTCGTGGAGCGCGGCCAGGAAGCGTTCGGCGTCGGTCTCGACCGTGGCCCAGACGTGCTCGGCGTCAGCCTCGATGGCGCCGGGCGCCCCGCGCCGCAGCCGCGCGAGGGTGACCGTCAACGTCTTCATACGGTCGCTCGCTTCGGGCCAGAACAGCTCGGCCACGCGTCGCCGCGGCTGCCGTCCTTCGAGCGTCAGGTAGGCCAGCAGCAGCAGCGGCTTCGGTCGGGAGAAGGCAACGTCGTCGAGCGCCACCCCCCCTAGGGTGCTCAGGCGCATCGTGCCGTGCATGATAGGCGCTCAGCAGCGACGGGGCGTCGCCCAGGCTTCGACGACGAGCCTAGGGTCCTCCGCTCGGACGTCTGCGAGCGCAGCTCAGAACACGACGCCGGAGACCAACACGATGTTGCTGTAGGGCGTGCACTCACCGGTGCGCACGAGCGCCTTCGCGCGTGTCGCGGTCGCCTGGAGCTCAGCGTGGGGCACGCTGTGCAGCGCGACGTCGCTCGGCAACGCGGCGTGGAAGGCCGCGCTCATCGCCGGCGACACGCTCGCCATCTCCTCGTCGATCACCGCGCGCTCGAAGTGCAGTTCGCTGAGCACGATCTCCAGCGTCTCCAGGAAGCCCGGGACGCCCGCGCGCAGCGCCAAGTCGATCACCGGGACGCCTGGCGGCACCGGGAGCCCGGCGTCGCCGATCACCAGGATGTCGTCGTGCCCCATGCTGGCGATCGTGCGCGACAGCTCGGCGTGCAGCAGGCCCGTCTTCTTCATCCGTCCACCTCTTCGTGTGGGTAGCCGCCGGCAGTGGCGATCACGGTTGCATCGCAGCGAGCCGTCGCCTCGTCGGTCCGGGGCACGGGTGGGTGTCGCGAGGCCGCCCACCCGGTGCTGTAGCGAGACGTGAAGGTCAGTCGCAGTCGGGGTTCGTCACGAGCTCGAGCGCGACGGCCACGTTGACCGTCTCGGCGGGGGCGCCGTCGACGAGGATGCTCTGGGCCGCCTCGACCGCTTCGGCGCCGAGCATCGCGGGCAGCTGCGCCACGGTCGCGCCCATGCGGCAGGCGTTCACGGCTTCGACCGCGTCGTCGGTGGCGTCGAAGCCGACCACCAGGATGTCGCGGCCCGAGGCCTCGATCGCCTGCAGGGCGCCGAGCGCCATCTCGTCGTTGTGGGCGAACACGGCTGCGATCTCGGGCTGGGCGGTGAGGATGTTCTCCATCACCGTGAGGCCCTCGGCGCGGTTGAAGTTGGCGGTCTGGCGCGCGACGATCGTGATGTCGGGGCAGTTGGCGGCGAGGTACTCGTTGAAGCCTTGGCCGCGCTCGCGCGTCGCGGAGACGCCCGGGATGCCCTCGAGCTCGACGACGGGGCCGCCGCCGCCGAGCGCCTCGCACACGAACTCGCCCGCGGCTGCGCCGCCGGCGACGTTGTCGGAGGCGATGAAGTAGGCCACATGGGCGCCCGCACCGACGCCGCGGTCGACGGCGATCACCGGCACGCCCGCCGCGTTGGCGGCGATCACGGCCGGGACGACGGCGTCGGAGTCGGTCGGGTTGACGATCAGGACCTGCACGCCGCGCTGGATCAGGTCCTCGATGTCGTTGATCTGCGTGCTGACGCTGTCTTGCGCGTCGGTAACGAGCAGCTCGAGACCGAGTTCGGCGGCCATCGCCTGCGCGCCGTCGCGCAGCGTGACGAAGAAGGGGTTGTTGAGGGTCGACACCGACAGGCCGATGGTCTGGGCGAAGGCGCCGCCGGCGAGCAGCAGGGCGAAGGTGATGACGAGTCTGCGCATGGTTCCTCCGTGAAGCTATCCGAGTGGTTCGGGTGCGTCGTTCACGTGCGTCGCGTGGAGACGAGGCGCTCGATGAGCAGGGCGGTCAGGATCACACCCCCCTTCACGATCTGCTGGTAGAAGGACGGGACGTTCAGCAAGTTCATCCCGTTGTTGATGACGCCGATGATGAGGGCGCCGACCAGCGTCCCGAAGACGCCGCCCTTGCCGCCGAAGAGCGAGGTGCCGCCGACCACCACCGCCGCGATGGCGTCGAGCTCGAACATCACGCCGGCCGACGGCTGGGCCGAGTTGAGGCGTCCGGTCAGGACCATCGACGCGATGGCCGCCGCGAGACCCGAGTAGGCGAAGGTGAACAGCACCACCCGGCGCACCGGGATGCCGGACAACCTGGCGGCCTCCTCGTTGCCCCCGATGGCGTAGATCGCTCGGCCCAGCGCGGTGTAGCGCAGGATCACGTGCGTCGCGATCAGGAAGCCGAGCATGATCCAGATCGGCACCGGGAGACCGAGGAAGCTGCCGTAGCCGATCGTCATGAAGGCGGGTGGTAGACCGCTGACGGGGCGGCCGTCGGTGAACGCCAGTGCCATGCCGCGGAAGATGGTCAGGCCGGCGAGCGTGACGATGAACGGGGCGATGCCCGCGTACGCGACGAAGGCGCCGTTGAACACGCCCATCGCGAGCCCGAGGCCGAGCGCCGCAGCGATCGCGACGCCGGCCGGCAGGCCGCCGACGGCGAGCGACGCCCCCACCACGCCGGTCAAGGCGAGCAGCGAGCCGACCGAGAGGTCGATGCCGCGCCCGATGATGACGACGGTCATGCCGGCGGCGATGATCGCGTTGATCGAGATCTGGCGCAGCACGTTGATGATGTTCGACTGCGTCAGGAAGCGGTCCGACATGGCCGAGAGGATGATCACCAGCGCCACGAGCGCCAGGACCAACCCGAAGCGGGCCAAGAGCTCACGCCAGTTGATGCGCGCCAGTGACATGGGCGACGACCTCCTCGTAGGTGTATGGCGGCTGCAGCTCGGCCGTCACGCGGCCCTCGCGGAAGACCAGGATGCGATCCGAGAGGCCGAGCAGCTCCTCGGTGTCGGAGGACGACAGCAGGAGCGCGAGGCCGCGCGACGACAGGTCGTCGATCACGTCGTAGAGCTCGGCGCGGGCGCCGACGTCGACGCCGCGGGTGGGTTCGTCGAGCAGCAGCACCTCGGGCTCGGTCGCGAGCGCCTTGGCGATCACGACCTTCTGCTGGTTGCCGCCCGAGAGTTCCCACACGACCTTGTCCGGGTCGGGGGGGCGCAGCGACAGCCGTTCGATCCAGTGGCGCGACTGCGCCCGCACCGCGCCGGCGCGCATGAAGCCGAGCCGTTGCAACCTCCCGAGGGTGGCGAGCGACAGGTTCGCCTCCACGCTCAGGCCGACGACGAGCCCCTGCGCCTTGCGGTCGCTGGGCACGAGCACGATCCCGGCCTTGATCGCGTCACGGGGTGAGCGGATCGAAGCGTCGTTCCAGTGGGCGCTGCCGCGCAGGCCGAAGGCGCAGGGGAGCACGCGTTCGCGCCCCGAGCCGATCACGCCGGCGAGTCCGACGATCTCGCCGGCGTGGAGCGTGATCCGCACCGGCCGGAGGTCGCGCTCGGTCACCTCGAAGGTCCCGACGACCCGCTCCCGGACGCGAGCCGGTCGCTCGTAGCGATGGACGGCCGAGCCGACCATCATCTCGATCACCTGCTCGGCGGTCGTCTCCGCGACCGCGCGCGTGCCGACGAGCGCGCCGTCGCGCAAGACGGTGACGCGGTCCGCGATGCGGAAGACCTCCTCGAGGCGGTGGCTGATGTACACGACGCTGACGCCGGCGGCCTTGACGCGCGCGATGATCTCGAACAAGCGATCGGTCTCGGTCGAGGCGAGGGCCGCGGTGGGCTCGTCGAGGATCAGGACGCGGCCCTCGCGCGCCAGGGCGCGGGCGATCTCGACGAGTTGGCGCTCGCCGATCGAGAGCCGCGCGACCTCGATGTCGGGATCGAGTTGGAGATCGACCTGGGCCAGCAGCGTGCGCACCCGCGCGCGCAACGCCCCGTAGTCGACGAAGCGCGGCAACCGGCCCAGGAAGAGGTTCTCGGCGACCGACAGCGTCGGCACCAGCGCCAGCTCCTGATACACCATCACCACGCCCCGGGATTGCGCCTCCTGGACGCTCGAGAAGCGAACGTCGTCGCCGGCGAGCTGCATGTGGCCCTCGTCGGGCGGTTGCACGCCGGCCAGGATCTTCATGAGCG
>PWQI01000219.1 GCA_003556805.1 Trueperaceae bacterium
ACCCGCATCTACGAGGGGACCAGCGAGATCCAGCGCATCGTCATCGGCCGCCAGTTGTACCGAGACCGCGGCCGCGGGCGGTGACGGACCACCGGAGGCTACGGTGATCGACTTCGAACTCGACCCGCAACAGCGACAGATCCGCGACGTTGCGCGCCGCTTCGCGCGCGACGAGGTGATGCCGCACGCCGCAGCGTGGGACCGCGAGGCGAGCTATCCGGCCGGAACGGTCGCCGCCGCAGCGGATCTCGGGCTGCTCAACGTCGGGGTACCGACCGAGCACGGCGGCCTCGGCCTCGCGATGCTCGACGAGGCGCTCGTCGCCGAGGAACTCGCCTACGCGTGCATGGGCTTCTACACCATCCTGATGGCGTCGGACCTGGGTGTCACGCCGGTCGTGCTCGCCGGCACCAGCGAGCAGCAGGAGCGCTTCCTCCGCCCGCTGACCGAGGGACCGCGCCTCGCCGCGTTCGCGCTCTCCGAGCCCGACAACGGATCCGACGCGGCGGCGCTGCGCACCCGCGCCCGCATCGAGGGCGACGAGATCGTGCTCGACGGCAGCAAGATGTGGATCTCCAACGGCGCCGAGGCCGAATGGGTCGTGGTGTTCGCGACGGCCGACCCGAGCGCGGGGCATCGCGGCGTCGTCGCGGTGGTCGTGGAGCGCGGCACGCCGGGTCTGCGGGCGCAGCCGATCCACGGCAAGCTCGGCCAGCGCTGCGCGCCGACGGCGGAGCTGATCCTCGACGGCGTGCGCGTGCCACGCGCCAACATCCTGGGCGAGGTCGGCGACGGCTTCGGCCTCGCGATGCGGACGCTCGACCGCACGCGCATCCCCGTCGCGGCAGGCTCCGTCGGGGTCGCCCGGCGCGCGCTGGACGAAGCGGCGCGCTATGCCCAGGAGCGCCACGCCTTCGGTGCGCCCATCAACCGGCTCCAGGCCATCCAGTTCAAGCTCGCCGACATGGCGATCAACGTCGAGACGTCGCGCTGGGCCACCTGGCGCGCCGCGTGGCTGGTCGATCAGGGACGGCCCGATGCCGCCGCATCGGCCATCGCCAAGTGCTACGCCAGCGACGCCGCGTTCGCCGCCGCGAACGAAGCGCTGCACGTGCACGGCGGTTACGGCTACGTCGACGAGTACCCCGTGGCGAAGCTGCTACGCGACGTCAAGCTCAACCAGATCTACGAGGGCACCAACGAGGTGATGCGGCTCGTGATCGCGCGTTCGCTCGTGCGATAATGCGCCGTTGCGGTGCCGCGCCTCGCGCGCGTCGCACCCGGGAGGTCGCATGACCATCATCACCATCTTGAAACACGTGCCCGACGCAGAGTCGCGGGTCCACGCCAAGGACGGCGCGCTCGACCTATCGGGCGCGACCTTCGTCATCGACGGTATGGACGAGTACGGGGTCGAACAGGCCCTGCGCATGCGCGAGGCGGGCCTGGACGCCGAGGTCGTCGCGCTCGGGTACGGTCCCGCGTCGACCACTCAGGCGCTGCGTACGGCCCTCGCCATGGGCGCGGACCGCGCCATCTTGCTCGAGGGCGACGAGCTCCACGACCCGCTCACGGTGGCACTCGCGCTCGCCGCCGTCGTGCGCGACGAGGCCGCCGACCTGGTGTTCGTGGGTGGAAAGCAAGCAGACTGGGACAGCGCGGCCCTGGGGCCCGCGCTGGCCGAGGCGTTGGCCTGGGCGCACGTGGACTGGACCACCGCGTTCGCCCTCGAGGGTGACGCGTTCGAGGCCGTCCACGACGTCGACGACGGCAGCGAGACGCTGCGCGGACGGCTGCCCGTGGTCGTCACCACGCAGCAAGGGTTGAACGAGCCGCGCTACCCCACCCTGCCCAACATCATGAAGGCCAAGCGCAAGCCGCTCGACACCCGACCTGCGGACGTCGGTCAGGAGCTCATGGTGGTCACCGGACACACCGGCACGGAGCGCGAGCGCCGGCGCGAGATGCTGGAGGGCGACGCCCGCAGCGCGGCCGCCGAGCTCGTGCGGCGTTTGCGCGGCGAGGCGAAGGTCCTCCGGGAGGAGGGACGATGATCCTGATCGTCGCCGAGCACGCGCATGGCGCGGCACGCAAGAGTGCGTTCGAACTCGTCGCCGCCGGTCGCGCGCTCGCCACGGCGAGCGGTTCTCCGCTGGCCGCGCTCGTGATCGGCGCGGATCCGTCGTCCGTCGCAACCGAACTCGCCGGGTTCGTCTCCGACGTCCATGTCGTCGCCGACCCGGGCCTCGAGCCGATGCGCGCGGAGATGGCCACGAGGGCCGTCGTCCACGCCGCCGAGACGCTCGGAGCGCGCGTCGTTCTGGTGGCCGGTTCGCGTTCTGGTCAGTCGTACGGGCCGCGTGTGGCGATGCGCTTGGGCGGCGCGTACCTCGAGGACGTCACCGACGTGTCGTACGAGGGCTCGGACGTCGTCGCGCAGCGGCCGACGTACCTGGCGCGCATCAGCGCCACGGTGCGCTCGCAGGCGGAGCGCGTGGTGGTGAGCGTCAAGCTCGGCGCCCTCGCGGTCGCGCCGCTCGCCGACACGACGGGTCGGGTCCACCAGCTGGACGTCCCGTTCGCCGACGAGGATCGTCGTCTCGAACCGGGTCCGCGCGAGGCCGCCGCGAAGGGTCGTGTCGCCCTCGAGGAGGCCGACGTCGTCGTGTGCGGCGGGCGCGGCTTCGGCTCGAGCGAGGCCTTCGAGCGCCACGTGGTGGGCTTGGCGGACCGGCTGGGGGCCGGCGTCGGCGCCACGCGCGCGGTGGTCGATGCGGGCTGGCGACCGTACGGCGAGCAGATCGGGCAGACAGGCAAAGCCGTCGCCCCGTCGCTCTACCTCGCCCTGGCGGTGTCGGGTGCCGTCCAGCACCTCTCGGGCATGAACCGATCGCGCGTGATCGTGGCCGTGAACAAGGACGCCGACGCGCCGATCTTCAAGGTCGCCGATTACGGCATCGTCGGTGACGTGCTCGAGGTGGTGCCGGCGCTCGAGGAGGCGCTGGCGGGCCGGGATTGACGCAGCGTACGGCGGCAGGGAGCACGCACCCACACGACGGTGCTGGAGGTAGCGTGCACGTTCGCCGGGCGGAACGGCCCGACCTGCCGGCCCTGCTCGCCCTCGAGGCGAACTTCCCCGGCGACACCCTCGGTCGAGCCTCCCTGACGCGGTTCCTCACGGCCGACAGCGCCGAGGTGTGGGTCGCCGAGCAGGCCGGGGTCGTCGTCGGCGACGCGATCGTGCTGTACCGGCGCGGTTTCGACACCGCGCGCCTCTACAGCATCGTGGTCGACCCCGCATGGCGCGGCCGCGGCATCGCTGGAGCCCTGCTCGATCGCGCGGAGAGCGCGGCCCGCGTGCGCGGCGCCGTCGCGATGCGGCTCGAGGTGCGCATCGACAACCGAGCCGCCATCGGCCTCTACGAGGCCCGAGGGTACGAGGTGGTCGGGACCACGGACGGCTACTACGAGGACGACAGCAGCGCGCTGCGCCTTCGCAAGCGCTTCGCGGCCGCGCGCGCGCACCTGCTCCCCGTGCCGTACTACCCGCAGAGCCTCGACTTCACCTGCGGTCCGGCGGCGCTGATGATGGCGATGCGTGCCGTCGGCTGGACGACGCCCTTCTCGCAGTCCGAGGAGGTGGCGCTGTGGCGCGAGGCCACGACGGTGTTCATGCTGTCTGGACACGGCGGCACGTCGGCGCACGGGTTGGCGGTCGCGGCGCGCCGCCGGGGCGTGCGCGCACGCGTGTGGACCGCCGACGACGCCGTGCCGTTCATCGACAGCGTTCGCCAGGAGGAGAAGAAGACCGTCATCGCGCTCTCGCATCGCGCCTTCGTGGCGGCGCTCGCCGACGACCCGGAAGCCGTGCGGATCGGTGAGTTCTCCGATCGTGACGTGGTGGTGCAGTTGCAAGCCGGCGTGGTGCCGATCGTGCTGGTCTCCGGCTGGCGCTTCCACGCCGAGAAGGTGCCGCACTGGGTGGTCGTGACCGGTTGGGACGACGACTACCTCTACGTGCACGATCCGCTCGTGCCCGAGGGCACGCAGCGTGCGGACGCGCTGCACCTGCCACTGCCGCGCCGGCAGTTCGCCGCCCTCGCCCGCTACGGGCGCGTGCGGCACCGGGCGATGGTGCTGTTGGGTCCTCCGCGTCGCCGCGGTCGCCGGACTCAGACGACGCGATCGCCGAACGACGCCTCGCCGTCCACCAAGTAGCGCACGATCTCCGAGTAGATCTCCGGGTTGCCCTGATCCTCCTCGGTCGCGGCGATGGTCGGGTTGTCGTTCACCTCGATCACGACGTACGCCCCGTCGATCTCCTTGAGATCGACGCCGTAGAGACTGTCGCCGATTGCCGCTGCCGCTGCGCGGGCGGTGGCGAGGAGCGCTTCGGGGGCCGCGTCGCGTGCCAGGCACAGCGTCGACGACGGACTCCCGTCGGCGGCGCGATCCATCGTCCGCCACGTGTCCGTCGCGAAGCGGTACTGGACCACCGCGAGCACGCGGCCGTGGAGCGTGATCACGCGCCAGTCGAACTGGCTCGGCATGTACTGCTGCACGATCAGGCGGTCGGCGCGGCGCAAGAAGCGTTGTCCGACGCGCACGAACGCCTCGGGCGTGGTCACCTTGTCGACGTAGGCCGAGAACGAGCTGTTGGGCGCCTTGAGCACGAGCGGCGCGCCGAGCGTCTCGAACAACTCGCCCGCGTGCCTGACGTCGACCTCGCCCTCGCGCAGCACCCGCGTCACCGGGATCGGGACGCCCGCCTGCGCGAGAAGGCCGTACATCGCGACCTTGTCGCAGCAGATCCGGATCGAGTCCGCCGTGTCGAGGACGCGCTTGCCCGCGAGCTCCGCCCAGCGCGCAACGACGTAGCTGGTGTTGAGCGGGTCGGTGAGCGCGCGGATGAACACGGCGTCGTACCCGCGGAGGTACTTCAGCTCGTTCTTGAACAGGAAGTCCGCCTCGTGACCGAGCTCGAAGGCCGCGCTGCGGAAGTTCGAGAGCGCGGTCAGCTCGACCGACGATCGGATGGTGTAGCGCTCTGTGTAGATCGCTAATCGAGCCACGTGCCTGCCTCCTCGACCAACGCGCGCTCCTCTGGGCTCAGCGACCGCCACGGCAGCGGCTCGAGGGCGGAGAGCTCGTACGCGTCGCTGGTCACGATCACGCGCGCCTTGGTGAGCGGCAGCCTGAAGCAGGCGAACAGCGAGCGGGCGTACGCCTCGTACTCGGGCACGAGGGTGCGTCCGAGCACCACGCGCAGCGTGTCGACACGACAGCCGATCGGCAGGCGCTGACACATGACCGCGTACTTGCCCGTGTACGTCAACCCCTTGCGGCGCGCCTCGACGTCGGCAGGAGTGTCGAGGCGTTCACCGCGGCTCGAGAACGGGTTGATGGGGTACGCCATGACGGGTGGCGGCGGGAACCGGTCGGTGACGATCTCGTAGCTCGGTACCGGCAGTCCCGCTCGCTCAGCCTTCACCAGCGCGATGGGGACCACGTAGGCGTCGAGCGCCTCGGCCGTGGTCGGGACGACCGTGTCGCCCGCGGCCTCGCGATCGAGCGAGGCGTAGTAGCCGTCCTCAAGGTAGCCGTAATCGCCGTCGAG
Source organism: Trueperaceae bacterium (assembly GCA_003556805.1). Lineage (GTDB taxonomy): Bacteria > Deinococcota > Deinococci > Deinococcales > Trueperaceae > CSSed10-48. Next base: position 5,618 of record PWQI01000219.1, read on the forward strand.
GTTCACGAACACCGGTCGCCCGGGGGCGACGCCCCAGGCGACCGGTACGTGCTCGGGATGCAAGGTGAACGACCTGGCCGGCGCGCGGCCGGGTCTCAGGGCCACGCCACGCTGCCGAGCGCAGCCACGCCCGGCAGTGTCCTCCCTTCCAGGAGCTCGAGCGAGGCACCGCCGCCCGTGGAGATGTGATCGATGTCGTCCGCCAGGCCCATGGCCGTGACGGCGGCGACGGAGTCGCCACCACCGACGACGCTCAGTGCGTCCGACGCAGCGACGTACTTCGCGATGGCGCGCGTGCCGGCGTCGAACGGCGGGACCTCGAACACGCCCATGGGGCCGTTCCAGAGCACCGTCGCCGCGTGGGCCAACGCAGCCTCGAACGCCTCGACGGTCCGCGGACCGATGTCGAGTCCGCGCTCGCCCGGCGGGATCACGTCGACCGGGTGGACCGAGGTGGTCGCGTCGCCACTGATCTCGGCGGCGCACACGGCGTCGCTCGGCAACAGCAGGTCGACCCGCCGCTCCTCGGCCTTGGCGATCAGCGTGAGCGCGAGATCGAGCTTGTCGTCCTCGACGAGCGAGTCGCCGACATGCCCGCCGCGCGCCTTCACGAAGGTGAAGGCCATGGCGCCCCCGATGAGGACCTTGTCGGCCACCTCGAGCAGGCGGGTGATCACGTCGAGCTTGTCGGAGACCTTGGCGCCGCCGAGCACCACCACGAAGGGGCGCTTGGGCGCCTCGAGCAGCCCGCCGAGGACCGCCAGCTCGCGTTCGAGCAGCCTCCCGGCGCACGAGGGCAGCAGCCTGGCCACACCCTCGGTGGTGGCGTGCGCGCGGTGGGCAGCACCGAAGGCGTCGTTGACGTACACGTCGCCGTAGCCAGCGAGGATGCTCGCCAGCGCCGGATCGTTGGCCTTCTCGCGCGGATCGAAGCGGGTGTTCTCGAGCAGCGTCACAGATCCGGCCGGAGCGTCGGCCACGAAGGCCTGTTGCTCTGCAGAACCGGGTCCATCGGTGGCTGCGTAGCGCACCTCACGACCCAGCAACTGCGCCAGGCGCTCGGCGACAGGGCCCATGCGGGCGTCGTCCTGGACGCCCTTCGGCCGGCCGAGATGGCTGCACAACACCAGTGTCGCGCCGCGCTCCACGAGTTCGAGGATGGTGGGCAGGCTCTTGCGTATGCGGGTGTCGTCGCCGACCACGCCAGCCTTGATGGGGACGTTGAAGTCGACGCGGACGAGGACGCGCCGGCCGTCGACCGGCGCGCCCTCGAGAGTCGGGAACGTAGGCATGGTGCCTCTCTCGGCGCGGATCAGAGGTCCGCGGCCATCTGCTCGAGCACGTCGACCATACGGGTGGAGTAACCCCACTCGTTGTCGTACCAGACGAAGATCTTCGCCATACGGCCCATCGTCTTCGTGAGCGGCGCGTCGAAGATGCCCGAGTGCGGGTCACCGACGATGTCGGACGACACGATCGGATGCTCGTTGTAGAGCACGACGCCCTTGAGGGGCCCCGCCGCCGCCGTCTCGATGGAAGCGTTGAGCTCCGCAGCCGTGGCCTCGCGCTTCAGGAGCAGCGTCACGTCGGACAGCGAACCCGTCGCCGTCGGAACGCGCACGGCCAGACCGTCGAAGATGCCCTTCAGGTTCGGCAGCACCTTACCGACCGCCTTGGCGGCGCCGGTGCTGGTCGGGACCATGTTCGTCGCGGCGTTGCGCGCGCGGCGCAGGTCCTTGTGCGGGCCGTCGAGCAGCATCTGGTCGTTGGTGTAGCTGTGGATCGTCGTCATCATCGCCTGCTCGATGCCGAAGGTCTCGTCGAGGACCTTCATGACACCGGCCAGCGAGTTGGTGGTGCAGCTGGCGTTGGAGACGACGTCGTGCTTGGCGGGGTCGTAATCGGCGTTGTTGACGCCGACCATGATGTCGAAGTCGCTGTCGGGGGACGGCGCGCTGATGAGGACCTTCTTGACGCTGCCACCCAGGTGCTTCGCGGCGTCGGCGCGCTTGGTGAAGATGCCGGTGGACTCGACGACGATGTCGACGCCGTGCTCGGCCCAGGCGATCTGAGCCGGATCGCGCTCCGCGGTGGCGCGCACCTTCTTGCCGTCGACGATCAGGTTGTGCTCGTCGTGCGACACCTCGCCGGGGAAGCGGCCGTAGTTGGAGTCGAAGCGCAGCAAGTTCGCAAGCGTGGCGTTGTCCGTCAGGTCGTTGACGAGCACGATGTCCAGGCCACGGGCGTGGGCGATGCGGAACACTTGACGCCCGATGCGTCCGAAGCCGTTGATACCGATCTTCATGAACTACCTCCTCGAAGGGGCGGGTGGTGCCCGTAGGCCCGTATCAGGCCGTGCAGGACGGTCCTGGCGGCAACGCACCCAAGCGTCATCATAGCCCACGCACGTCAGGGCAGGGTGTCCCGGTCGCTCACGCGCCGCAGGCCGATGCGCACATCGCCCTCACCGAGCGTCGTGCTCAACGCGAACACGTCTTCCGGCGCCGCGTCGCCCAACGCCAGCGCCACGGCGAGCGTCTCGGAGCGCAGCGTCGCCTCGTGCTCCGTGAGCGCCTGGACAGCCGTGGCGTCGTCGGCACGCAACCACAGTTCGATGCGATCCGACACGTCGAGGCCCGCCTGCTTGCGGGCGTCTTGGACCAACCGGACCGCGTCACGCGCGAGCCCCTCACGCACCAGGGCCGGCGTGAGCGTGGTGTCGAGTGCGACCAGGTAGCCGCGGTCCTCGACCGCGGCGAACCCCTCGGGGCTGCGCGCGTCGAGCAGGAGCGCCTCGGGTTCCAGCGTGACGCGCTCGCCGTCCAAGTCGAAGCTGACCTCGCGCCCCTCGCGGACCGCGCTCGCGATCGCGCGCGGGTCGGCCGTCGCCAGCGCCGCTCGCAACGCCGGGATGCGCTTCCCGAGGCGCTTGCCGATCAGCGGCAGGTTGGGCTTGAGGTCGTAGTCGAGGAACGCGTCGGTGAGGTCCAGGTAGCGGACGCGCTTCACGTTGAGCTCGTCGCGGAGCTGGTCCTCGAGGCGTGCGACGCCGTCGCGTTCGGCGTCGCTGCGAACCCGCACCAGCACCTCGGGCAGCGGTTGACGCACCTTGTGGCCGCTCGCTGCCCGCGCGGAGCGCCCGAGCTCCACCAGACGCTGCATGACCGCGACGTCGCGCATCAGCGTGTCGTCGATGCGTGCGACGTCGGCCTCAGGCCAGTCGGCGAGATGCACGGACACCGCGGCGTCGGCGTCGACCCGTCGCACCAGGTCTTGCCATAAGCGCTCCGAGATGTAGGGGGCCAACGGCGCCATCAGCGTCGCAACGCGCACCAGCGCGTCGTACAGGCTGCGGTACGCCGCGAGCGCATCGTCGCCGCCGTCGCCGCGCCAGAAGCGGCGGCGGTTGCGGCGCACGTACCAGTTCGACAGGTCGTCGACGACGAAATCGCGGATGGCGCGGGCCGCGCCGGTCGGGTCGAAGCCCTCGAGCGCAGCGGTGACGTCGCGCGTGAGCGCCTCGCGCCGTGACGCCAACCAGCGATCGCCGAGCGTGTAGGCGCCGTCGACGGCGGCGTGTAGGTCGGGACGGTCGAGGTTCGCGTAGAGCGTGAAGAAGCCATGGGTGTTCGAGAGCGTCGCGAACAGATCGCGCTGCGTCTCTTCGACGAGCGCCGTGCTGAAGCGCTTCGTCGCCTCGGGCGGGCTCGAGGCGTACAGGTACCAACGCAGCGCGTCGGCACCGTACGCGTCGAGGACGGTGAAGGGGTCGACGACGTTGCCCTTCGACTTCGACATCTTCTCGCCCTTCTCGTCGACGATGTGCCCGAGCACGATCACGTTCTTGAACGAGCTGGTGTTGGCGGCCATGTCGGCGAGCGGTCCGCGCGGCAGGTCGTCCGAGCCGTCGTGCGTGAGCAGTGTGGCGAGCGCGTGCAGGCTGTAGAACCAACCACGGGTCTGGTCGATCGCCTCGCAGATGTAGTCGGCGGGGAAGTGCGAGCGCAACGCGTCGGCCGCGGGACCGTCCTGGCCCGTGTAGTGCCACTGGGCATACGGCATGGCGCCGGACTCGAACCAGACGTCGACGGTGTAGGGCTCGCGCCGGTAGGTGACGCCGCCCACCTCGAACACCACCTCGTCCACGGCGGGGCGGTGGAGGTCGAGGTCGCCGAGGTCGCGCCCGGCGAGCTCGGAGAGCTCGGCGACGCTGCCGACGCAGAGCAGGCTGCCATCGTCACCGCGCCAGATCGGCAGGGGAGCCCCCCAGTAGCGCTCGCGCGACAGGGCCCAGTCGACGTTGCCTTCGAGCCACTTGCCGAAGCGGCCGGTCCGGATGTGGTCCGGGTACCAGTTGATGGCGTCGTTGGCGCGCAGCAACTGCTCGCGGAAGCGGCTGGTGCGCACGTACCAGCTCTTCTTGACGACGTTCATGAGCGGCGTGCCATCGCGCCAGTTGAACGGGTACGTGTGGCGGATCTCGCCGTCGGCGAACATGGCGCCCCGCTCGATCAGGTCG
>PWQI01000161.1 GCA_003556805.1 Trueperaceae bacterium
CAGCGGCGCGACCGGGCATCGCCCTCGCCGCGCCGCTGGACGCTGGTGCGCCCGACAGGATTCGAACCTGTGGCCTTTCGCTCCGGAGGCGAACGCTCTATCCGGCTGAGCTACGGGCGCCCGAGCAACCGCCAACCTAGCACCGGCCCTGGAGGACGTCAAGCCACATGAAACTCAACCGTCGTACGAACCTCATCATCCTTTGGATCCTCGCGGCCGCACTCGTCCTCGGCATGGTCATCACGTTCACGCCGACCATGGGCTTCGGCGGCGGCGGACGCGACGCCAGCGTCCCGGCCATCGTCGTCAACGGCGAACCGATCAGTGAGCTCGCCGTGGTGCGTGCCCGCTCGAACCCGCTCTTCAACCTGGTGACGGAAGGCGAGGTGGGTGCCGACCTCGAGCTGCTCCTCGTCGACGAGCTGGTGCGCCAGGAGCTGATCCGCCAGGAGGCCTCGCGTCAACGCGTCAGCAACGCCGAGATCCGCGATGCGGTGGAGGAGTTCAGGGTGAGCCGCGGCGTCGCAGGACGCGCGAACGACTCGCAGTACCTGGCGATCATCGCCGGCAGCGGCTTCACCGACGAGACCTTCAGGATCTACCTCGGACAGCAGTTGCGCCAGGAGAAGTGGGAGGCCGAGCTGATCGATGGCGTCGAGGTCACCGACGCCGAGGTCGAGGCGTACTACCTGGCGAACGAGGAGATGTACCAGACTGAGGAGCGGATCCTTGCTCGGCAGATCGTGCTTGCGACGCGCGACGAGGCCGAGGCGGTCCGTGCCCAGCTGACGGCTGGAGCGGACGCGGCCACGCTCGCCCGCGAGGTGTCCCTCGAGCGTGCCGATCGTGACGGTGCCCTCGGTGCCGGCGCCGGCGAGACCGAGCCTCGGGCGGTCGGCCGGCCTGCCCTCCCCACCGCGGTCGCCACGGCCGCCTTCGCCATCCGTGGTCCCGGCGTCACCGACGTGGTGGAGGCCGCCGGCCTGTTCCACGTGGTGGTGGTGGAGTCGTTCCTGCCGGCGGCGACGCGGCCGTTCGACGAGGTCGCCGACCGAGTGCGCGAGGATGCGCTCCAGGCGAATCAGGCGCAGGCGCTCGACCAAGCGGTGCGGCGCCTGCTGACCGAAGCGCGGGTCGAGATCCCCCAGCGCAGCACGTTGGACCTGCGCTACGACGACGGCGTCGTCGCGACGGTCGGCGAGGTCGACATCAAGCGCTCCGAACTCGTGCGCGCCACCTACACCAACCCGCAGATCCAGCAGGCGCTGTCGCCCGACACGGCCTTCTTGATCACGGCGTTCTTCAAGCCCGCGATCCTCGACCAGCTCATCGACCAGGAACTGGCCTACCAGGGCGCCGACACGCTCGGTGTGCCGTTCGTCGGTCCGCGCCGCTTCGTGGCGCAGAGCGCGCTCGAGTACGTGGCGCGCGACGTCGAGGTCGATGACGAGGCCGTCGAGGCGTTCTACCAGACGAACCTCAGCGCCTACACCGTGGCCGCGAGCGCGGCCGCGTCGCGCGTCGACTTCGAGCGGGTCGAGGACGCAGAGGCCTTCCGCGACGCGCTCCTCGATGGAGCGCCGGTCGACGAGGCCGCCCTTGCGCACGACGGTGTCTTGACGTCCTTGGGGACCGTCCGACCCGGCCAGGCCGAACCCGACATCGACACCGCACTGTTCGCGACCGACGCCTTCGACGCGCTGCCCGCCGGTGGCGAGGTGAGCGACGTGCTGGTGCTGGTGGTGCAGCCCGACGCGCTGCCCGAGACCCTCGAAGACGAGGGCGAGGAGAGCGCGGTAGAGGTCGAGGAGCGCATCGTGGTGCTCGTCGCCGATCGCACGCCGGAGCGCGTCCGGCCGCTCGACGAGGTGCGCGCCCAGGTCGAGTCGTCGATCCTGGCCGAGCGCCGCGCTGCGGCGCGTGAGGCGTGGCTCGCCGAGCTGCGCGCCGAGATCGCCGTGACGAACCACCTGGCCGAGGCCGATGGCGACGACTTGCTCGGCCTGGACGGCTTCACGTTCGACGAGCCGCTCGACGAGGGCCTCGAGGAGACGCTGGAGGGCGCGCTGGACGAGGCGCTCGACGAGGCGCTCGAAGAGGTCGTCGACGGCGACGAGACCGATGACGACGGCGCTGCGCCAGATGGCGACGACGCCGACGCGGACGACGCCGCGGCGCAGGACTGACCGCGGTGCCGCGCGCCCTCCTGTCGGTCTCCGACAAGCGCGGTCTGGTGGCCTTCGCGACCGAGCTGGTCGAGTTGGGCTTCGAGATCGTGTCCACCGGCGGCACGGCTGCCGAGCTGCGCGCGGCGGGCGTGCCGGTCACGGCCGTCGACGCGGTCACCGGCTCGCCCGAGATCCTGGGCGGGCGCGTGAAGACGCTCCACCCGCGTGTCCACGCGGGCCTGCTGGCCCGGCCAGATGCCGATCACCAGGCCGAGCTCGATGCCCACGAGATCTAGCGCTTCGACCTGCTGGCTGTGAACCTGTACCCGTTCCGCGAGACCGTGGCGCGACCCGGTGTGGGCGTGGCGGAGGCGATGGAGCAGGTCGACATCGGCGGCCCGGCGATGGTCCGGGCCGCTGCCAAGAACCATGCGGCGATCACCGTCGTCGTCGACCCGGACGCCTACGACGACGTCCTGAGTGAGCTTCGAGCCGGTGGGGTGAGTGCGGAGCGCCGCCGTGCGTTGGCCCGTGCCGCGTTCGCACACACTGCGGCCTACGACGCGGCCATCGTGCGCTACCTCGACGCCGGTGAGGCCTTCCCACCGACGCGGCATCTGACGCTGCAGCTCGCGGAGGTCCTGCGCTACGGCGAGAACCCGCACCAGGCCGGGGCGCGCTATCGCGAGGAGGGTGCGCCTGGGGTCTGGGACGAGGCCGTGCAGCACGGCGGCGTGGCGCTCTCGTACCTCAACGTGTTCGACGCCGACGCCGCCTGGCAGTTGGTGCACGCGCTCGGCGACGCGCCAGCCGCTGTGATCGTGAAGCACGCCAACCCCTGCGGCGTCGCCATCGGCGCGACGCTGGCCGAGGCCTACGAGCGCGCCTTCGCGGCCGATCCGAAGTCTGCGTTCGGCGGCGTGGTCGCGCTGAACGGGCACGTCGACGAGCAGCTCGCACGCCTGATCACGGCCAACGCCAAGGCCGACGTGTTGGTGGCGCACGGCTTCGCGCCCGAGGCGCTGGGGCGCTTCGCGGCGCGGCGGAAGAACATGCGGGCGCTGCGTGCGGCGCCGCCCGGGCCGGCCGGCGACCAGCTCCGGCGGATCGACGGCGGTTTCCTCGCACAGGGGCCCGACGTCGTGTCGTTGGATCGGGGCGGCTGGCAGGTGGTCACCGAGCGACGACCGACCGAGGCGCAGTGGAGCGACCTGACGTTGGCGTGGCAGGTGTGCGCCGCGACGTCGTCGAACGCCATCGTCTTGGTCAAGGACGGCGTGGCCGTCGGCATCGGCGCCGGGCAGCAGAGCCGTGTCGATGCGGCCGAGCTCGCCGCGCGCAAGGCGGCCGGCCGCGCGGAGGGTGGCGCGTGCGCCTCCGACGCGTTCTATCCGTTCCGCGATGGGCTCGATGCGGCTGCGGCGGCCGGGGTCGCTGCGGTGATCCAACCAGGCGGATCGATGCGCGATCCAGAGGTCATCGCCGCGGCCGACGAGCACGGCCTGGCGATGGTGTTCACGGGCGAGCGACACTTCAAGCACTGATCGCACGCAGCGGGCACACCGTCGTCACGTTCGCGCGTCATGCACGGTGCTCGCTGGAGCGCCCGGCACCAGTGGTGGTGCGCGGTGCAGCGTGTCCGCCCAGATATGGTACCCACCCGGTCCCGGCGTGATAGATTCGCCTTCTCCGTCCGAGCGCACGTGAGAGCTACATCACGCCGCACTCACCCGGACATCTAGTACGTTCGAAGTCGGGACGTACAAGTGCTAGTACCCACATTCCCATGAGCCTTCGGCGACAGCGATCGCCCGAGGCTCGGCCGACCGAAAGGGGTCCACCACCGTGGCACACTTCGCTCCCCTGCCCGACAGCCAGGCACTCGCCGCCTTCGACGACCACGCGGTCGCCATCGCCAAGCGGCAGTACTTCCAGCCCGGCGACGACGACCTGATCGGCATGTTCCAACGGGTGGCCAGGTGGGTGGCCACCCCGGAGCCGGCCGACGTGCGGAGCGAGCACGCCCAGCGCTTCTTCGACCTCATGATCTCCAAGCGCTTCTGCCCCGGCGGACGCGTGCTGGCCGGTGCCGCCACCAACCACGGCAACGTCCTGAACTGCTTCGTGCAAGACGGCCGCCCCGAGACCGAGGGCAGCGACACCTGGGTGCTGCGCCTGGCCACCAAGCTTGCGGTGGTCACCAAGGTCGGCGGCGGCAACGGCCTGTGCCTCGATCCGATCCCGGCCAAGCGGCCGTACCCGGGCCACGTCGGGCAGCTCTACCTGACGATCGCGCCCGGGCACGCCGACTTCGACAAGGTGCGCGACGGCACGTTCATGGACCTGGTGCACGGCACGTACGTGACCCGCGGCTACCGTGCCGGTCGCTTCGTCGACTACCACGCTGCGCCCGCAGGCGTCACCGTCAAGCAGGTGGGCGACTCGGTCGAGAGCATCTGGCAGCACGCCTCGGACGTCGTGACCACCTTGCTCAACGGCGAAGACCTGCTCCTCGACCTGAGCGAGTTGCGGCCCGAGGGGACGCCCGTCAACGGGTCCGGCGGCAGCTCCAGCGGGCCGTCGTCGTTCGCGGTCGAGGTGTTCGACAACTTCGCGCGCTGGGCCCAGCTCGGCGGCGCCGAGTACGCGGGCCCCGTCGCGACGTTGCGGTACGTGTTCGCGCCCACGCTGCGCGTGATCCGCCAGGGTGGAACGCGCCGCGGCGCCGGCATGGCCACCATGTCGATCACGCACCCCGACGTGCGCGACTTCATCACCGCCAAGGACCTCGAGCGCGAGCGCTCCGAGGGCGACATCAGCACCTTCAACATCTCCGTGCTCGTCACCGACGCCTTCATGGCGACGGCCCGCGACGAGGGGCACGGCGGCGTGCTGCACGACATCGCCGACCACGCCTGGCAGACCGGCGAGCCGGGGCTGATCTACGTCGACCGCATCAACGCCCACAACCCCATGCGCGGCTCGCTGGGCGACATCAAGGCCACCAACCCGTGCGTCACGGCCGACACGTGGGTGCAGACGCACCGAGGTGCCAGGCGCGTCCAAGACCTCGTCGGCGTCGACTTCTGTGCCGTCGTCGACGGCATGAGCTTCCCGCTCGAGAGCGACGGCTTCTTCAAGACCGGCACCAAGCCGGTCGTGCGCCTGCGCACCGACGAGGGGTACGAGCTGCGGCTCACCCACGACCACCGTGTCAAGCGCGTTGTGGCCAGGACGCGTGACCGCCTCGAGATCGAGTGGTGCGAGGCGGGTGCCCTCGCGGCGGGCGACGAGGTCGCCCTGTCGAACAACCGTGCGGCGCGGCCATGGTCCGGAGCGGGCGACCTCGAGCAGGGCTGGCTGCTCGGCATGCTGGTCGGCGACGGCACGTTTCAGTCCAAGCCGCGTGAGATGGCGTGCCTCGACCTCTGGGGCGACGAGCGCGAGGCCATGGCCAGCCGGGCGACCAAGGCCCTGCGCGCTCCCGGGATGGGCATCGGGCGCCTGTGGCGCACCGACGGCGACGACAAGGTTCGCATCGCTGCCGACGCATTGACGCGTCTGGCGCACACGTTCGCCGTGCGGCACGGTCAGAAGACCGTGACCGACGAGATCGAGGGTGCCTCCAGCGCGTTCTACCAGGGGTTCTTGCAAGGCCTCTTCGACGCGGACGGCAGCGTCCAAGGCACGCAGGAGAAGGGCGTGTCGGTGAGGCTCGCTCAGTCGGACGAAGAGACGTTGCGGCGTGTTCAGCGCATGCTCGCGCGCTTCGGTGTGATCTCGACCGTCTACCGTGAGCGCCGGCCGGCCGGTTCGAGCATCCTCCCCGACGGGAAGGGTGGCGTGCGCGCCTACCCGACGCGGGCGCAACACGAGCTCGTGATCGCCGACGACAACCTCCAGCACTTCGCCGAGACGGTGGGGTTCTCGCACGCCGGCAAGCGTGAGCGGCTCGCTCGGGCGCTCGAGGTCTACCAGCGCTCGCCCAACCGGGAACGCTTCGTCGCCACCGTGAGGAGCGTCGACGAGGACGGCATCGAAGACGTCTTCGACGTCACCGTGGCAGGGGTGCACGCGTTCGACGCCAACGGCATCGTCGCGCACAACTGCGGCGAGATCCCCTTGTTCCCAGGCGAGCCCTGCGACCTCGGCGCCATCAACCTGGCCCAGTACGTGGTCGAGCAGGGCGTCGGGATCGACGGCTTCGACGAGGCCACGTTCCGCGCCGACGTCGCGACCACGATCCGCTTCCTCGACAACGTGCTCGAGGTGAACCACTTCGCGCTCGAGGACAACCGCGAGATGAGCCACTACCTGCGCCGCCTCGGCCTCGGCATCATGGGCCTCGCCGACGCGCTCATCCGCATGGGCTACCGCTACGACAGCGACGAGGGGCGCGAGGCGACGCGCGCCATGATCACCGCCCTGCGCGAAGCCGCCACCGACGCGAGCCGCGCCCTGGCGGACGAGCGCGGTGCGTTCCCCGGCATCGGCGCGTCGAGCCTGGAGCGTCCGCGCCGCAACATCGCCCTGTTGACCGTCGCTCCCACCGGCACCACCAGCATGCTGATGGGCGTGTCGTCGGGGGTCGAGCCGATCTTCGCGCCGTTCATCTACCGCAAGATCGGCAGCAGCTACGCAGCGATCATCGCGCCGCTGTTCCGGGAGCTGCTCGAGCGCCACGCCCCACACCCCGACTACGCCAAGGACGGCGCCTGGGACTGGGAGAAAGTGGTCGAGCAGGTGCAAGATCGGCACGGCAGCGTGCAGGGCCTGGACTTCATCCCCGACGACGTCAAGGCCGTGTTGGTCTGCGCCCACGACATCGCGCCCAGCGACCACGTGAAGATGCAAGGCGTGGTGCAGAGCGCGTTCGACGCCGGCGGCGAGATGGTCGCCAACTCCATCTCGAAGACGATCAACTTGCCCAACCACGCCACGGTCGACGACGTCTACCAGTCCTACGCGCTGGCGTTCGAGACCGGCTGCAAGGGCATCACCGTCTACCGCGACGGGTCGCGGGACTTCCAGGTGCTCTCCACCTCGAGCAAGAAGAGCGAGAAGGCGACGGACAAGGTCGCAGCGGCCGCACCGACACCCGCTCCGGCCGCCAGCCCCGCCCCGGCCGTACGACCCGTCGCCGTGGCATCCGCACCCACCCGCTCCGGCACGAGCTTCGAGCGCCTCCCGTCCGAACCGCTGTTCGACCGCCCCGCACGGCTCGCCGGCTTCACGGACGCCGTGAAGCTGATGCTCCCCACCGGTGAGCAGCGTGGCTTCTACGTCACGGTCAACAAGCAAGACGGCCTGCCGGTGGAGTGCTTCATCACCAGTGGCAAGGCCGGGGACGAGGCCAACGCCGACTCCGAGGCGCTCGGACGCATCGTGTCGATCGCGCTCCAGTACGGCGTCCCGGCCGAGGCGATCGTCAAGACCCTGCGCGGCATCAACGGCAGCATGTACGGCACGTACCAGGGCCGGATGGTCGCCAGCCGCGCCGACCTGATCGCCGTCGCGCTCGAGACCGCCGGGGTCGAGAACGTCCTGCAGCGCGGCAAGGCCTGCCCGGACTGCAGCGCCCCGCTGCGCTTCGAAGAGGGCTGCATGAAGTGCGAGGCGTGCGGCTTCAGCAAGTGCGGTTGACACCCGCGCGGCGCGCGGCGATGCCCTGAGGCCGCCGCGGCGCGCAGGTCGGCGACGAGCGCCTCAGCGCTCGTCGCCGCTCCCGCCGATCACCCCGCGGGCCTTGCGTGACGCCAGCTTCGCCAGGTTGGTCGCGGCGACGGTCTCGAGCTCGACACCGAGGTCGGATGCCAGCACCGCGACGTACCACAGCACGTCGCCGAGCTCCTTCGAGAGGGCGTCGCGCTGTACGGCGGTGAGCTCGGTACCGGGCGTCCACCCCTCGTCGCGCATGAGCTTGCCGACCTTCTCGGCGACCTCGCCGGCCTCGCCGGCGAGCTTGAGGGCCGGGTACAGGATCCGGGCCGAGGCGGGGAAGGAGGCCGTCGTGAGCGCGCCGCGCTGGTACTCGTCGAGGGTCATGCCCGCCATGGTACGTCGGCTCTGGACGGCGGTCGGCTGGCCGACCGGTCCACCGACGGCGCGCCACGTTCCTTCCGTCGTCGAGGCGTTATCGTCGGGCATGGATCGTTCGCAACGACCGCAGCCGACGCCCACGCGCACCTCCGTGCGCGTTGCGCTCGTCGCGGCGTGCCTGCTCGCGGTCCTGCTCCCGCTCGGCGCTTTCGCCCAGGAGCCCCACGAACCGTTCATGCGGACCGACCCGCCGGTGCTCGACGCGCGCTACGAGACGGCCTTGCGCGAGCTCGCCGCGACGCCTGCCGGGCTGGCGTTCCTCGACGCGCTGTTGCTGATCGATCGTGAGTACCTCTACAGCGTCGACCGGGAAGCGCTCCTGCGCGGCGCGACGGCCGGCCTGATCGCCGCCCTCGACGACCCGTACAGCCGCTACGTCGCGCCGAGCGAGGTCGCCGAGCGACGCAACGACCCCCGCCCCGAGGCGGGCGTGAGCACGACCATGCTCGGTGACATCGGGTACATCGGCGTGCCCAGCTTCGAGGCCGACGGCGTCGGCGCTGCTGTCGGGCGCAGCATCGACGCACATCTCGCGGGCGGCGCTGCGGCCCTCCTGCTCGACCTGCGTGGCAACGTCGGCGGGTCGATCCTGCAGGGGCTCCAGGTGCTCGACCGCTTCATCGCAGACGGTGTGCTCGGCTTCCGGCGCGTGCGAGGCGTCAGCGTGCCGATCGCCTACGCCAACCCCCGCGCCGTACAGCTGCCACTCGTGGTGCTCGTGGACGGCGCCACGGCCTCGACCGCCGAGATCGTCGCCGGGGCCCTGCAGGCCTACGAGCGCGCCCGGCTGGTGGGCACGGTCACGGCCGGCAAGGGCATCGGCCAGACCTCCATCGAGCTCACCGACGGTTCGGAGATCCAGCTCGTGAGCTTCGAGTGGTTGCTGCCGGGTTTCCGCAGCATCGACGGGAGCGGCCTACGGCCCGACGTCGAGGTGTCGGAGAGCCGCATCGGGGACACGTTGAGTGGAAACGGTGTGCCCGGGATGCGGGACGTCGCCAACGACCCCGTGCTGCGTGCGGCGCTCCAACTCTTGCGCGAGACGATCGGTGACGACATCGCCGCCCCGCGCACGGTGCCCGTGCCCACGCCGGACGTCGGGCCGACGGTGTTGCCGACGGAACCGGATGACACGCCCACGGAGGCGCCAGCCCCTGCACCCTCGGACGCAGACGACGATGACGACGGCGGCCCGTTCGATGGGCCGACCGCCGCTCCGAGCGACGATCCTGACGAGGAGCGCGACGACGAAGACGAGCGCGCCGACGAGGCGGCGTAGGCGCCCGCTCCGCCCCGCGATCCGCGCTCGCCCGTCGACGCGCAGCGACGCCGCGTAGGTGGACACCGGCCGACCCCTCTGGTATCGTTGCGGACGCTGCCCATGCGCGCGCGAGCGCTCGGGTGGTGAGCACGGGCGCATCGCGCCCACGGTCGGCGGTAGCTCAGTGGTAGAGCGATCGGCTGTTAACCGATTGGTCGTAGGTTCGAATCCTACCCGCCGAGCCATTGTGATCTCTCAAGAGATCGGAAACGGGCGGCACCCTTGCGGTGCCGCCCGAATCGTGTGGTCCTCGCAGCGTCGAGGCCGTCGTCAGTGGTCGTGCCGAGCGCGAGCGAGCCCCAGCGGATTCGACACCGCGTGGCGCGCGGCCGCCCACGCGTCGGCGAGCTCGGCCTCGTCCTCGGCCAGCTCCGCCGGATCGCCGTCCGCGTAGCGCGC
>PWQI01000234.1 GCA_003556805.1 Trueperaceae bacterium
ACATGAGCGAACCTCGGACCCTGCTCTGCTTCGGCGACTCCAACACCTGGGGTTTCGACCCGCTCGGCGGCGGACGCTACCCGCGCGGCGTGCGCTGGCCCGGTGCCGCGGCGAGGGCGCTCGGCCCCGACTGGTGCGTCGTCGAGGCGGGGCTGAACGGGCGCACGAGCGTCTTCGAGGACCCGATGGGCGACCTCGCCGGCGTTCGACACCTGGGCCCCGTGCTCGCCAGCGCTGCTCCCGTCGACGTGGTCGCGATCGTGCTCGGGACCAACGACCTCAAGACGCGCTTCGGTGCCAGCGCTCCGGAGATCGCCGACGGTGCCGGGGTCGTGGTCGATCGCGCCCTCGCCAGCCGAGCCGGGCCGGACGGATGCCCGCCAGCCGTGCTCCTGGTCGCGCCGCCGCCGATCGATGCCGGCCAGGCCCTGGCCGGGCGCGACCCCGAGGCGTTCGCGGAGCGTACGGCGGCCTGGCACGACGCGCGCGCTCGGTCGCTCGCGTTCGCGCACCACTACGCGCGCGTCGCGCGACAGCGCGGCGTCGCGTTCCTGGACGCGGGCGCACACCTGTGCAGCAGCGACGTCGACATGATCCACTGGTCGCCAGAGGCGCACGCGGCGCTCGGAAGCGCAGTGGCCGCGGCGGTGCGGCAGCTCGTGGCTCGGTGAGCGTGGAGCGGGCGAACGATGCGCCGCCGGCGCGTCGCGAGGGTGTATGGCCGTTCGAGATCGCCGTGCGCGCGGGCGGCGCGATGTGCAAGCATGAGACGTGGACCGTGCGCGAATCCTCATCGTCGAGGACGACGGCGCCTTGGCACGCGCCCTCGACGAGGAACTGTCGGATGCCTACGGCACGACGGTGGTGAGCACGGGACGTGCCGCCCTCGACGTGATCGCGAGCGAGCCGATCGACCTCGTGGTGCTCGACTTGAACCTCCCGGACATGGACGGTCTCGACGTCGCTCGGGCGTTGAGCGCCGATGGGGCGCCGATCGACGTCCTGATGCTCACGGCCAGGGCCGATGTCGCGAGTCGTGTGGCCGGGTTGTACGCCGGTGCGGTCGATTACCTCGCCAAACCGTTCGACATGGACGAGTTGCTGGCCCGGGTGCATGCCCAGCTCCGCCGTCGCAGCGAGGCGGCGACGCTCGCGTGGGGCCCGCTCGAGGTCTCGACCCAGCTCCAGCGCTGCACCGTTGGCGGTAGCACGGTGGCGCTGTCCTCCTCCGAGCTACGGCTCTTGACGCTGCTCATGACGAGGCAGGGACGCGTCCACGCGCGCCCGGCGCTCGAGCGCACGCTGTACGGGGATCGGCCGCCGGTCTCGAACGCGGTGGAGGTGCTGGTGTCACGGCTGCGCGGTCGCCTCGCGGAGCACGGCCTCGAGCACGTGATCGAGACCGTTCGCGGGCTCGGTTACGTCGTGCGCCCGTACCGTTCGTGACGCTGCGCGCGCGGGTCACGCTGCTGGTCGTGGCCGTCACGTGCGCGACCGTCCTCGCGTTCGGAAGCGTGGTCCTCGGCACCTTCGAACGGCAGTTGTGGGCACAGCTCGAGACGGTGTTGAGCAGCGACTTGGAGCGCGTCGCGTTGCTGCTCGAGCAGCCGACGCTCGGCGCCAGCTTCGGTGGCCCCGCCAGCGCCGGCGTGACGCTGGAGTTCGTCGCCGCGGACGGTACCGTTGCGCTCGCCTGGGGGGACGGCGGTGCGTTGCCGAGCGTCGACGGGCCAACGCCGATCGAGCGCGATGGCCGACGCTATCTGGTCGCGCAGGTGCCGTGGATCGCGGCCGGCGGCTGGGTGCGCATGGCGCACGACGTGACCGTGCCCGCAGCGTCGGTGGCGAGCGTTCGCTGGATCGTGCTGGCCACCGGCCTCACGGTGGTGCTCGTCGCGGCTGCGCTCGCGCTGGCGGGGGCGGGACGCATCCTCGGTCCGTTGTCGGACGTCGCGCGCCAGACGCGCGATCTCGATCCGGTCGCGCCGGCCGGTGTCACGTACCGGGGGCCACGCGACGAGGTCTTCGAGCTCACGACGAGCCTGAACGGTGCGCTCGGAGCGATCCGCGAGCGCCGGGAGCGCGAGCGCGCGTTCCTGCTCGAAGTGGCGCACGAACTGGCCGCGCCTCTGACGCTCGTGGACTACCATCTCGACCGCCTGCGCCGGCGCGACCAGGACGACCATCGCCTGCGCGCCGCCGCGGACGCCGCGCGCGAGTTGCTGCGCACGTCGCAGGACCTCTTGGCGCTCGCCCGGGGCGAGCTGCAGCGGGAGCTGACCTACGAGGTCCTGGACCTGGGCGACGTCACCCGCCGCGTCGCGGACGAGTACCCGGGCGTGCGCACCGAGTTCGAGGGTCGGGCGGAGGTCTTCGGCGACCCGGAGCGGCTCAAGCAGGCGATCCGGAACCTGGTGCGCAATGCCGTGCAGGCCTCCGGGGGTACGGACGGCGTGCGGGTGGTCCTGACCTGCTCCGACGCACGTCACGTCCTCCGCGTCCATGACGTGGGCCGGGGTATGCCACCGGAGGCGATCCAGCGCGCCTTCGAGCACGGCTTCAGCGGCGCGACGGGAGTCGGGGTCGGGCTGTCGGTGGCCAAGGACATCATCGAGCGCCACGGCGGTAGCGTGCGCGTCGTCGCGAGCTCGACGGCTGGCACCATCATGGAGGCGGTCCTGCCTGACGTCGATGCGCGCTTGACGAGAGAAGGCGATGTGCGCCTTGCCGTGTCGAAGACGCCTGATGGCACCTAGATTGGGGGTGTAGCGCCGGCGAGGCACGTCTCGCCGGCGCGGGGAGGTCGAGATGCGCGTCGTGATCGCGCTTGCAGTCACCGCGTTCCTGAGCGTCGCAGTGGCTGTCACGTTGCCGCCGGACGCGAACATGTTCGTGGCCGACGACGACGGTGTGATCGTCGGCGTCGGGCGCAGCGATGCCGGGGAGACCTTCGTCCTCGACGTGATCGCCGCGTACCAGGGCTTCGCTCGGTTGGTGATCGTCACCAGCGGCGGCGACGTCGTGGTCCACGACGTCATGGTCATGGACGGCGTGGTCCTGCTCGAGTTCGTCGACCTGCGTGTGATCGCACGCCGATCTGGGTTCGACGAGGTGGCCGTCGAGGCGATCGACGTGTTCGACGCGTCGCACGCGCGACCGCCTGCGGGCCTGCCGGGGTTCCAGCCGGGAGGAGCGCCGGACGTGGGTCCGGCCCGCTCGCCCGACACGCCGGCCGCGCAGCCGGTCGCGCCTGACCTTCCGAGCGAGCCTGGACCGCCCGCTTCGACACCGGGGCTACCGGATGGACCGCCCGCGCACGGTCCGGGTGGCGCCCACGGCGGCGGCCCGGATGGAGCCGATGCGCCGACCGCGGATGACGAAGACGCCGACGAGGACCCGGACGACGATCAGCCTGGCCCGCCAGGACTGGATCGCAGGCCCTGACCGAGCGTCAGCCGTCGACCTCGCCCGTGCCGCGTACCCGCAGGCCCTGCGCCGGGAGATCGACGTCGACCTTGGCACCCTGCGGACGCCAGCTGGCGCGCCCCTGTTTGCGCGCCGTGTGTTCGCGCCAGCCGTAGTCGCCGTCGGCGACCGGATCGTCCCCGCCCAGGCCCATCTCGGGCCAGGGGATGCGCCGGCCTTCGAAGTCGCGCGCCGCGCGGGTCTGCTCGTCGTGCCGGTCGATCAGCGCCGCCTCGTCGTCGGAGTCGAGCGACCACGTCTCGTGGCGCACGAGCAGGGGCAGCGGTAGCCTGGGGCGCAGCGCGGGCCGGTGGCCGGCGCCGGGTCGGCCGACCGAGAGGCCCACGAGTGGCACCACGCGCTCGGGAAGGCCCAGCGCCTGGGCGATCTCGAGCGAGCCGTTGAGGACGCCGCCCAGCATCACCGTTCCGTAGCCGAGCGATTGCGCCGTGAGCGAGGCGTTCTGGAGCCCGACCGTGAGGTCGGCGGTGGCGCTGATCAGCATGCGCAGGTCGTGCGCAGTGTAGGTGTACCCCTGGGCGTGCGTCACTTCGCGGGCACGCCGCAGGTCGGCGCAGCCGACGATCAACAGCGGCGCCTGGTCGATCCAACGCTGGTTGCCGGCCAACTGCGCCATGAGGCGCTTGCGCTCGGGATCGCGCACGAGCACGTGCGTGTAACTGTGCAACGCCGACGAGGTCGGACCGCGCACGAGGGCGGCCTGGAGTGCGTCTTCCACGTCGTCCGGCACGGGGTCGGTGGCGAAGTTGCGGACACTGGTGTGGGTCAAGACGGTGGCGAGGACGCTGCGGGAGCGCTCGGCGAGGGCGCTGACCGCGTCCGCGGCGTCGTCGCCGAGGACGCTCGCGGCGGCCTGGTGCACGGGATCGTCGTGGGTCGTGGGCATGTCGCAGGGTACCGATTGTGGAGCCGGACTAGCCGCTCGGAGCGGCGGCGCCGAGGAACCCGTCGAAGTGCTTGGCCCGCTCGGCGTGTCCTGCCTCGACCAGGCGAACGTAGAAATCCTCGTCGAACGCGAGTCCGAGCTCCCCCCGCACGCAGCGGATGACGGGCGCGAGCAGGCGGTCGAGCACCACCACCTCTGCCATGGTGGTGCGGACCAGCTGCATCAGAGCCGGCGTGAAGACGTTCTCGACCTCGCGCTCCTCGGCTCGGAGCGCCTCGCAGCGCTGGCGCTCGTGCGCGAGCAGCCGGGTCGTCCCTCCGGCCGGGTCGTCGCCGGCCTCGATCAGCGCCTCGAGCCGCTCCTGCTCGGCCTCCGAGCGCTCGATCTTGGTGGCGAGCGCCTGCGTGCGTCGGTACTGCTGGTCGACGGTGGTGCGCTGCCCAGCGAGGCGGATGAACGCGCCCGTGAGCGCCTGCTCGAAGTCCGCGACGGCGCGGATCGTCTCCTCCTCGCCGACGATCGTCACCCTGCCCATCGCCGCCGCCTTGCCCATGTACGAGCGCATCAGCTCCTGGAAGGGCACGTCGATCTCGCTGAAGTTCCCGACCATGGCCATGCCGGTGGCGATGGCGTCGAACGCGCCGAGGTAGACGTCGCGCCGCAGCGACAAGTCGCGCGCGCGCTCGGCGATCGCGCGCTCGTGGGCGTGCTGCAGCCGCAGCCGTTTCGTGTTCGAGGCGTTCGTGAGTGCCACGCCGATCACGGTGATGAGCGACCCGACCATGAAGCCCCAGACGGTGGCAGGCACCGCCTCGAGCATGCCGACGAGATCCATGGCACACCTCCTGTGCGAGACGACGGCTCATGGTGGCCTCGACCCAGCGTAGGCCCAGGTATCCGGACGCGTGTCCCGGCGGTCCTGATCAGGCTCGGTCGGGTCCGTGGGCGGCCGACGAACGGCAGCCTGACCGCCCCATGACGTTCGCCTGACACGCTGCGAGGCGATGGCCGCGGACCTCGTCGTCGACGCAGCTCGACGCTGTCGCGGGGATGCTCGAACCGACTGCAGGCAGCGTGACGCTCGGCGGGCGCGACCTGCTGGCGCTGGTCGTCGCCGACCTCGACTCCGAGCGGGTGGTGCGTGCGCGGTCGAACACGCTCTGGCTCGGCGCGTGGGTGACGCTCCTCTCGGTCGCGTTCGCGCTCCCCACCGCCCTGCTCGCCGATCGCTCGCGCTCTGCGCGTTGGCTCGATCTGGTCATGGCCGTGCCGTTCCTGACACCTCCGTTCCTGGTCAGCCTGGCGTGGACGCAGGTGGTGGGGCGGCGGGGCTACGCCTCGAGGCTTGGGCTCGACGGCGTGTTCCTGCAGGACGCGCTCTACAGCGTGGCCGGCATGGCCGTGCTGATGGCGGTGAACTACGTGCCGCTGGTGTGCTTCGCCCTGCGCGCGCAGCTCGCTCGCATGCCGAGCGGCCTCGGCTGGGCTGCCGCCAGCGCCGGGGCGGGTCGCCTCACCCGCCTGTGGCTGGTGGTCGTCCTGCTGCTGGCACCGACGCTGCTCGCCGGCGGCTTCCTCGCGTTCGTGTCCGCGATCGGTGAGTACGGCACGCCGCTGGTGATCGGCCAGCGCATCGGCTACCCGGTCGTCGCGACCGAGATCGCGCGCTTGGTCGGCGTGTTCACGATCGACCTGTCGCTGGCCTCTGCGTTGGGCGCAAGCCTGCTGGTGGTGGGTGCGGGCGCCTACCTGCTCGGCCGGACGATGTTGCGTGGCGACCTGCGCGTGGCGGGGCGCTCGCACTACCCGCCGCCGGCGCTGCTGCCAGCCTGGGCGCGGGTCGGCGCGGACGCGGGGTGGCGTTCCTGGCCGCGCTGCCGATCGCCGTCCCTGCGATCACCATGGCGGTCGGCTTCATCCGCGGCTGGAACGCGCCCTGGGTGGCCGGATGGCCCGTGTACGGCACCGCCACCATCCTGTTGCTCTACTACCTGGCTCAGTACCTGCCGTTCGTGGTGCAGTACGTCCAGGCGGGTCAGGCGGGCATCTCGCCGAGCTTCGAGCGCGCGGCGCGCGTGCACGGCGCCAGCGCGTTCGTCACGTTCTGGCGCGTCGCTTCGCGACGCGTTGGCGCGACGCGCGATCGCCGCTCGTGGCGTGGGCCGCCGGCTGACACCGGCATGACGAGCGCTCCGTAACCTGCCTCCGAAAGGCCGGTCAGCCGCTCCATCGACGTCACGTCCGCGCCGGTCTCGTCAACGCTCCATAGGAGGCACCATCCATGCGCACAACCTTGCTCGCCCTCGCCACGGCCGCGCTCGCCGCGCTCCCGCTCGGCCTCGCTCAGAACGTCGAGTTGCTCGGTGCGGGCGCTACGTTCCCCGCCCCGCTCATCACCTCCATGGCCGACGAGTACCGCGACGTCACCGGTGGCCGTGTCACTGTCAACTATCAGTCGATCGGCTCGGGCGGTGGCATCCGCCAGTTCACCGAGCAGACCGTGATGTTCGGCATGACCGAGGCGTTCCTGAACGACGGCCAGCTCGCGGCCATCGCCGAGGCCGGCGGCGGCGTCGCGTTCAACATCCCGATCACCCTCGGCGACGTCGTGCCCACCTACAACCTGCCGGGCGTCCAGACGGGCCTGGTCTTCGACGGCGACACGCTCGCGGAGATCTTCCTCGGCAACATCCGTACCTGGGCCGATCCGCAGATCGCCCTGCTCAACCCCGACGTGCGCCTGCCGCCGCTCCCCATCACGGTCGTGCACCGCTCCGACGGTTCGGGCACCACGAACATCTGGACCAGCTACCTGACCAAGGTCTCGCCGACCTGGGCCGAGCGCGTCGGCTTCGCCACCAGCGTCAACTGGCCCACCGGCATCGGCGGCAACGGCAACGAAGGCGTCGCCGGGGTCGTGCAGAACACGCCCGGGGCGCTGGGCTACAACAGCCTCGTGTACGCCGCGCTCAACGACATCGCCTACGGCTTCGTCATCAACAAGAGCGGCAACA
This sequence comes from Trueperaceae bacterium, assembly GCA_003556805.1. Lineage (GTDB taxonomy): Bacteria > Deinococcota > Deinococci > Deinococcales > Trueperaceae > CSSed10-48. The sequence goes on from PWQI01000234.1 coordinate 7,387, forward strand.
CCATCGAGCCGACCCTGGCGGCGACCTCGCTCGCCGCTGCCGTCGAGCTGCCGGCCGACACGCGCATCCTCGTCACCGACACCGACGCGCCCGACGGCTACCCGATCGCCGGCTTCGCCTGGATGCTGTTGTACGAGAACCTCGACGCCAACAACGCCATCCAGACGCGCACGCAGGCCGAGGAGCTGTTGAAGTTCATCCTCTGGACGATCACCGACGGCCAGGACCTCGCCGAGCCGCTCTCGTTCTCCCGCATCCCGGAGCCGGTGCTCGCGCTCAACCTCGACATGCTCCGGCAGGTCAAGTGGCAAGGCGAGGACCTCGGCGCCCAGGTGCTGGCCGAGGCCGGGTACTGATCCCAACCACGGACTGAGCTGAGCGATCGCTCGCGCCGCTGCGAGTCGCGATGCAGACACGACGCCCGCCGCTCGACCCCGCCTGCTCAGGGTCGAGCGGCAACGCTTGACGACGCCATGACACTCCGTTGGGAGACTGGGACCACGTGCAACGATCCGCGACCAGCGCCATCATCCGCGCGCCCACCAAGGCGATCTACCGCCGCCTGGGCGACAACGCCTTCCAGACCGTCGTCGTCGGTTTCGGCATCACGATCATGCTCCTCGCGATCACGCTGGCGTGGGTGCTCCTACGCGACGGTTGGGAGCCGCTGCGCATCTTCGGCTTCCTCGGCTTCCTGACGGGCACCACGTGGGACCCCGTCCAGAACGACTACGGCACCTGGCCCTTCATCGTCGGCACCCTCATCACCTCCGTCGCCGGACTCGCCTTGTCGTTCTTCCCGGCGCTCGGTGTCGCGATCTTCACGGCCGAGTACGCACCGCGCTGGCTCGCCTCGATCATCGACACCATCGTCGACCTGCTCGCGGCGATCCCTTCGGTCGTCGTCGGGATCTGGGGCATCTTCGTGCTGGTGCCGTTCCTCCAGAACAACGTCTACCTGCCGGTGTACTTCTGGACCTTCGAGCATGCGCCGCAACTGCTCCCCGTCCTCGGCGCGCCGGCCGGCTACAACCTGGTCACCGCCACCATCGTGCTGGCGCTGATGATCGTCCCGTACACGGCGGCGCTCGCCCGCGACTCGATCCGGCTGGTGCCGCGATCGCAGCGCGAGGCGGCCCGTGCGCTCGGCGCCACGCGCTGGGAGGTCATGCGCATGGCCGTGATCCCCTACGCGCGCGGTGGCATCGTCGCCGGCGCCATCTTGAGCTTCGGCCGCGCCATCGGCGAGACCATGGCCGTGGCGATGCTGGTGGGGAACTCGAACACGCTCCCGTTCACCCTCTTCGGTCCCGCCGCCACGATGCCCTCGGTGATCGTCAACGAGTTCCGCGAGGCCGTCGAGAACCTGCACCTCGCCAGCCTCATGACGGTCGGCTTCTACCTCTTCCTGATCTCGCTCGTCGTCAACCTCATCGCGGCCTGGATGCAGCGCCGCTACACCGTTGGCGGGGGGGCACTCTGATGGCCGTGACCACCACTCCCACGGCACCGCGGCGGACGCGGCTCGCCGAGGTCACCCCCGCGAACCTGCGGCGTCGTTACCTGCGCGATCGGGTCATGATCGGCCTGCTGGTCCTCGCCACGCTGGTCGTGCTGATCCCGCTCTTGGTCATCGTCTGGTACGTGATCTCGAACGGCATCCAGGCGGTGCTCGAGCCGACGTTCTGGACGAGCGACCTCGGATCGCCGGCACGTGCCCTGAGCGGTAGGGAGACTGGCCTCGGCCACACCGTCCTCGGCACCCTCGTCGTCGACGGACTCGCGCTCCTGATCGCCGTGCCGATCGGCATCGGCGCCGGCATCATGCTTTCGGAGTACCCCGACCACCCGCTCACCCCCGCCCTGAGGATCCTCAACGACACGCTGAACGGCATGCCCGCCATCCTCAAAGGGCTGCTCGCGTTCGCGCTCATCGTCAAGCCGATGGGCACGTTCTCGGGACTCTCGGGCGGCGTCGCCCTGGCGTTCGTGATGCTGCCCATCGTCGCGCGAGCGACCGAGGGCGTGCTTCGCATCATCCCGTGGTCGATCCGTGAGGCCGGGTTGGCGCTCGGCCTGCCGCGCTGGCGCGTCGTTCTCAACACGGTGCTGCCGGCCGCGCGTGTCGGCGTGGTCACGGGCGTGCTCATCGCCTTCGCCCGCGCCGCTGGCGAGGCGGCACCGCTGCTGTTCACGGCGTTCGGTAACAACTTCTTCTCCAGCGCACCGCTGCGCTACCTCACAGGACCCGTCGACACGTTGCCTGCGCGGCTCTACAGCCTCGCCATCAGCCCGTACCGGGAATGGCACGCGATGGGGTGGGGCGCCGGGGTGGTGCTCCTCGGCTTCGTGATCGTGACGTTCGTCGTCTCGCGATGTGCCACCCGCCAACGCCATCAGGCGGACATGTGATGCCGCCCGCCACACCACGAGAGGCCACCATGGAACGCGCCAACGCCACCTCCCGCCCAGCCACGCCGTCGCCACCTCGTCCCACCGATGCCGGGCAGGGCGAGGCGCGCGCCACCGTCGCCTCCGAGGCGAAAGCGCGCTTGGTGACCGAGCGCATCAGCGTCCA
>PWQI01000033.1 GCA_003556805.1 Trueperaceae bacterium
CCGAACAGCACCGAGTTGGTGCTCGACGCCGCCGAGTCGCTCGAGCTCAGCGACGACGGAACCGTGGTCGAGTTCCGCTTGCGCGAGGGCATCCAGTTCCACCACGGGTACGGCGAGATGACCAGCGAGGACGTGAAGTTCTCGTTCGAGCGCATCGCCGATCCCGACAACGACTCGCCCTACGCGTCGGAGTGGAGCGCGCTCGTCGAGGTCGAGATCATCGATCGCTACTCCGGTCGGATCATCCTCGACGACGTCTACGCCCCGCTGCTCAGCTCGTCGATCCCCTTCACCACCGGCAGCATCGTCAGCAAGGCGGCCTTCGAAGACCGCGGCGAGCAGTTCGCCACGCAGCCCGTGGGGTCGGGCCCGTACTACTGGTCTTCCTGGCAGCCCAACCAGCGACTCGTGCTCGAGCGATTCGACGACTACTACGGCGACGCGCCGTACTACAAGACCATCGAGGTGCTGCCGATCCTGGATCCGCTGATCGCGGAGTTCTCGTTCGACGTCGGCGAGCTCGATGCCACCGAGGTGTCGCTCGAGTCCGTGGATCGCTACCTCCAGGACGAGACCGTCGTCGTGAACGTGCTCGACACGCTGCGCTACCACTGGCTCAGCTTCAACACCCAAGCAGCGCCCTTCGACGACGTACGCGTGCGTGAAGCCGTCCGCTACGCGGTCGACGTCGACGAGGTCCTCACCGGCGCGTACAACGACGTGCCCAACCGCGCCAACACGATGCTCGCCCCAGACATCCTCGGGCACTGGGCCGACGCCCCCGCCTACCAGCCGGACCTGGAGCGGGCGCGGGAGTTGCTCGCCGAGGCCGGCTATCCCGACGGCTTCAGCACGACCCTCATCACCGACGACGTGCCCGTGCACCAGCAATCGGTCGCGATCATCCAGCAGCAACTGCGCCGCATCGGCATCGACGCCGACATCCGCATCGTCCAGAGCATGTTCGAGACGCTCGGTGAACAGGGCGGGGAAGGCCTGCATTACGCCTGCTTCTCGGCCGTGCTCGATCCCGGCTACTGGTTCGAGTGGTTCTCCTGTGACCAGATCGGCGCGTGGAACTACTGGCAGTGGTGCAACGAGGAGTACGACGAGCTGAAGGACCGTGCCGCACGCACGGCCGAGCCCGAGGAGCGCGCGGAGCTGTACGTGCGCATGCAGCAGATCATCGACGAAGACGTGGCCGCCATCTGGACAACGAACGGCGCTAGCATCTACGTGCATCGCGCCGGTGAACTCGATCCCGCGTTCGTGGCCATGTACGCCCAGTACATGTACTGGACCGGGCCCACGGACTGAACGGACGCTCCGGTGGCGCGCCGCGGGGCATCGACCCCGCGGCGCGACCCCTCGCGCGCCACCACCATGACGCCTTCCGAACCACGAGCCACGTCTCCTGAAGGTCGCCGGGCGCCGTGATCGTCTACACGGTGCGGCGCCTGCTGACCGCCGTCGCGACGGTGATCGGCGCGGTGACGCTGCTCTTCCTGATCATCCGGCTCATCCCCGGCGATCCCGCCGTGGTGATGCTCGGTCCGCGCGCGAGCCCCAGCATGATCGCGTCGATGCGGGACCGGATGATGCTCGACGAAAGCGTCCACGTGCAGCTGTTGGCGTTCCTCGGCAACGTGTTGCGGGGCGACCTCGGCCGCGACGTGCTCAACGAGCTGCCGGTGCTGGGCATGGTGCTCGACGTGTTGCCCTTCACCATCGTGTTGGCGTTCGGCAGCATCGTGGTGGCGGTGTTGATCGGGGTGCCGCTGGGCACGTTGGCAGCGGCGTACCGCAACTCCTGGCTCGACCGGGTCACCGCCTTCGTCTCGGTCGCGTTCATCACGGTGCCCCCCTTCGTGGCTGGCCTCCTGCTCCTGTTGCTCTTCGCGGTCGAGTTGCGCTGGTTGCCGGTCAGCGGTGGCGGCACCCCGGGCGACGTCGTGAACCAGGCGCGGCACCTGATCTTGCCGATGCTCGCCCTGGCGCTCACGTGGGTCGGCTACATCGCCCGCCTGATCCGCTCCTCAGTGCTCGAGGAGATCACCAAGGACCACGTCCGCACCGCGACCAGCAAAGGTCTCAGCCCCGGTCGGGTGCTGTTCAAGCACGTGTTGCGAGGCGCGCTCATCCCCACGATCGCCGTGCTCGGCGTCGGTTTCGGCAACTTGCTGGGCGGCGCCGTGTTGATCGAGATCATCTTCAACCGCCCCGGTCTGGGGTTCTTGATCTTCAACGCGATCGAGTCGCGCAACTACCCCGTGGTGCAGGGGGGCTTGGTGGTCGCCGTGTTCCTGTACACGTTGGCCAACGTGATCGCCGACCTGTCGTACGGCTTCGTCGACCCACGGATCCGGGAGGCCTGACGTGGACGTGAGCACCGTCACCACCGCGACCGCTGCACCGGCGCGCTGGCGTCGGCTGGCCGTCGTGCGTCTCCTGCGCGACACCACCGGCGCGGTCGGCACCCTGTTCGTGCTGCTCATCGTGCTCCTGGCCGTGTTCGCCCCGCTCATCACACCCTACGCACCAGACGAGATCAACGTGCTCAAGCGCCTGGCGCCTCCGAGCGCCGAGCACTGGATGGGCACCGATCAGCTCGGACGCGACACCTTCACCCGCCTCGTGTACGGCACCCGCATCGCGCTGTTGGTCTCGCTGCCGGCCGTCATCGCCGGTGCGTTCGTGGGGATGCTCCTCGGGCTCGTCGCTGGCTACTTCGGCGGTTGGGTCGAGACCGGGCTGCTGTGGTTGTTCGACGTCGTGCGCTCGTTCCCGGCGCTCCTGTTCGCGATCGCCGTGATCGCACTGACCGGGCCGAGCCTGTTCATGATCGTGTTCATCATGGCGCTCACGCGCTTCCCGTCGTACGGCAGGCTCATCCGCGCCCAGACGCTCAAGATCCGTGAGGAGGAGTTCGTCGCCGCATCGAAGGCGCTCGGCTGCTCCCCGTTGCGCGTGATGCTGCGGCACATCTTGCCCAATGCCGTCGCGCCGCTCTTCATCCAGGCGGCCATGGACGTTCCCGTGGTGATCACCTTCGAGGCGGGACTGAGCTTCCTCGGTCTCGGCGTGCCGCCCCCTACGCCCTCGTGGGGCAGCATCCTGCGCGAGGGCTACACCTACGTCCGCGCCACACCCTGGCTGATCCTGTTCGGCAGCGGCTTCCTGGTGGTGGCCACCCTCGGCTTCACATTCTTCGCCGAGGCGCTGCGCGACGTGTTCGACGTCAAGATCCGCAACGAGGACACGGACTGAGGCGTCGCCCGCGGCGCTCGGATGCGCTGCTGAGTGACCCCTGGCGTAGGACGAACGGCACTTCCATCAGCACGTGCGGGCCGCTATCGTCGCGTGACGATGAGCGTGGTGCTGACCCTGATCTGGGTCGTGTCGGTCGTGACGATCGCGCTGCTGGTGCTGCTGGCGTTGGTGCTGGCCAGCACGTTTCGCGTCGACGGGCACCTCGACGGCAACCTCGACGACCCGTCGGGGCGGCTGCGGCTGCGGTGGACGCTGCTGGCCGTGTTGCTGGACGTGGGCGAGCGCCAGTTGGAGGTGCGGCTCGTGAGGTGGCGCGTGGCCCGGCGCACGTTCGCCGAGATGCGCGCCGATCCCGACACCGCACCGACGCCGCGCCGACCGCGCAGTGCCCGGGGATCGCGCCAGCGTCGCGCAGGCGGCGCCGTGATCGGTGGACTGCACTTCTACCTGCGACAGTTGCGTTTCGTGATCGCGCGCATCAGGCCCGACCGGTTCGACCTCGACCTGCGCGTGGCCACGCCCGATCCCGCGGTCACCGGCGCGCTCTATGGGGCGACCTGCGGGGTCGTGTACCCGCTGCTGGCGTGCTGGCCGCATGCCAGGCTCGCCGTGCGTCCGGACTTCGTGGGCAGCGTTCCCGCTGGGCGCGTGGCGCTCGCCATGCGCGTCCGCCTCGCCACGCTGGCGCTCGTCGCGTGGCGCGTCTTCTGGTACCAGCGGTCGAAGGCAGGGAAGGCCCTGACCCCCTCGGCCGGGCACGGAAGGAGATCCAATGGAACCACGTGAACTGCTCGAGGCGCTGGCTGCGCAGGTGCGCGAGTTGGCCAAGTCGGAGACGGTGATCGGCGAGCCTCTCGTGCTCGGCGACGCCACCATCGTGCCCGTCACGCGGGTGACGGTCGGTTTCGGTGCCGGCAGCGGCAGCGGCGAGATGAACGAGGCCGAGAAGGCGGAGAAGGCCGGCGGTACCGGCGGCGGCGGTGGTGGTGGCGTGCGCATCGCTCCAGCCGCGTTCATCGTGATGCAGCACGGTGAGGTGCGCGTGCTGGCTGCGCCGGGCAAGCGCGGTGCCCTGGCCGAGATGTTCGAGCAGGTGCCAGACTTGGTCGAGAAGATCGTCAGCGCGCAGCAGGCGAAGGGTGGCGCGCGAGAGGACGACTGACCCTCACCTGCCGCCTTCCATCTGCTCGACCAGCCGCTCGACGTCTGCGCGCGTGCAGAGCTGCGTGCCGGATGTGGTCACGGTCGCCGCGCCGGCTGCGACGCCGTAGCGGATCGCGTCGGCGAGTGGCCAGCCGCGGGCCAGGCCGGCCACCAGGCCGCCCACCATGCTGTCGCCGGCGCCGACGGCGCTCCGGAACCTCACGGTGGGCGCGTGCACGTGCCAGTGCTCCTCGGCGGTCGTCGCCGTGGCGCCGCCCGCTCCGAGCGAGGTGATCACCACGTCGACGCCGCCGCGCCGCACCAGCGAGCGCGCGACCTCGCGGATGTGCTCCTCGTCCTCGACCGTGGTGCCCGCCAGGGCGGACAGTTCGTTGACGTTCGGCTTGACCAGGAAGATGTCGGCCTCGACCCCGTGTTCGAGGGCCGGACCGCTCGTGTCCAGAACGATACGGCAGTCAGCCGGCGCGACCCGCGCGAGGCGCGCGTAGAAGTCCGCTGGCGCATGCTCCGGCAGGCTGCCGCTGAGCACCAGGTACGGCGTGGCCGGATCGAGGCCGGCCACCAGGTCGATGCAGGTGTCTATTTCTGCCTCGGAGAGCGTGGGACCGGGCATGTTGAAGCGGAACTGACGGCCGCTGGCTCGCTCGACCACGGTGAGGTGCTCGCGCGTGTCGCCATCGATGGGGATGGAACGGTGCGCGATCCCGGTGGCGTCGAGGAGATGCCCCAGGCGCTCGCCGACGTCGCCCCCGCGCGTCCACCACGCCTCGGTGGCGACACCGAGCTCGAACAGGACGCGCGCGACGTTGATGCCGCCGCCCCCGGGTTCCACGACGCGCTCCTCGCAGCGCAGCTTGCGGTCGCCGACGACGTACTCCGTCGAGGTGCTCATGTCGACGGCTGGGTTGAGGGTGAGCGTGACGACGGGTGCCATGTCCATAGCTTGCCACGGGCTCGGGTATCGTCGCTCATGACCAGGGTCGCGTGGGGCCGCGCGAGCGGTGACGTGTGATGCGTGTCGAGCTCGCCTTCGTGCCCTCGGCGCCCGGCACCAGCGCGGGATCGGCGCCGGGTGGTGGTGACGGGGCCGATACCCAGGTGGTGTTCGACGTGCTCCGCATGACCACCACCGCGGCGGCGCTGTTCGACGCCGGCCTGCACGCGCTGTGGGTCGTGCCCGATCCCGAGCATGCTCGGAGGGCGGCGCTGGCACACGGCGCCCTGCTGTTCGGGGAGCGCGGCGGTGTGGCCCTGGCGGGCTTCGACGGTGGCAACTCACCGCTCGAGGGGCGCTCCGAGCGCGTCCGCGGCCGCGACGCCGTGTTGTGCACGACCAACGGCTCGCGGGCGGTGGCTGCGGCCGGCGCAGCGCGCGTGCTGCTCGGCGCGGTGGTGAACGCGCGGGCCGTGGCGCGCCGCCTGCAGGCGCTCGCGCCCGCGCGCGTGCTGCTCACGTGCGCCGGCACCGACGACGCCGTGTCGATCGACGACGTGATCGGTGCCGCCTGTGTGATCGATGCTCTGGTGGCGCTGGTCCCCGGGCTCGACCTCGACGACGCCGCCGTGCTCGCGCTGCGGGCGCTCGAGGGCCCCGGATCCCTCGAGGCGTTGCTGCGGCGCTCGGCGCACGCCCGGCTGCTCACCCAGATCGGCTTCAGCGACGACGTGGCGTTCGCCGCGCGGCGTGACGCCGTGGCCGTGGTGCCCGAGCGTGGCCCCGCGCCCGGGTCGGCGTTCCGCGGGCGCTGGTCGGCAACCGACCCGGCGTGAGCGGCCGCGCCGCAGGGCGTGCAGCTCAGCTGCGGTCGAGGTCGAGCAGCAGCGAGCGCACGAAGGCCTCGGTGCGCTCCACCGTGGACGCGTCGACGCGCTCGAGCGTGTCGCTCGCCTGGTGCCAATCCGGCAGGACACCGGCCGGCGTGAGTCCCACGAACGAGAGCGACGGCACGCCGCGGCTCATGAACGCGGTGGCGTCGGTGTGCAGCGTGGTGTAGGGCAAAGCGTACGCGCCCAGCTCGGGCTGCGCTGCCGCGACGCGCTCGGCCGCAGCGACGAGCTCCGGCGCGGGTCGCAGCGGGAACACCATCCCCTCCACGCTCGTGTGGCACACGCCCGCTCCGTGCCCACCGACGTTGTCGATGCTGATGGCGTACAGGCCGTCGAGCTCACGGGCGTGACGTGCGAGGAACGCCTGCGCGCCGTAGGAGCCGACCTCCTCGCAGCCCGTCGCCAGCGCCCAGACTTCCGTGCGCTCGAGCGGCTCACGCGCGAACCGCTCGGCCAGGCTGACGACGATCGCCGCACCGCTGGCGTTGTCGTTCGCGCCCTGCGTGAACGGTGTCCGATCGGGTTGCAGCGTGAGCGCCAGCACGACGAGGAAGCCGGGGGCCAGCGGCAGCGACCAGCCCCGGAGCGCGCCCAGGTCGAACGCCGCGATCACGGCGAACACGAGCGTGGCCAGCACGAACGCCACCACGCCGAGCGTGGTCACCACGCGGAAGAAGGCCAACCGGGCCGGGCTGGTGAACACCCACGGCGTGCGGTGCGTGTCGACGTGGCCGACGAGCACCACCCGCCTGGTCGGCTCGCCGGAGGCCGGCACGCGTGCCCAGACGTTCTGGCTGTCGCCCTTGGGGACGAGCGGTCGTAGCGCGTTCGGACGGAAGTACATCTCCAGGAACACCGATGCGGTCGCGACGCCCATCAGCAGCGCGGCGACGCTCGCGCCGAGGCGCGAGTCGAGGGCGATCAGCACGAGGCCGACGAGACCGGTCAGGGCGGCGAGCGCGAAGGGCAACCAACCGCTCACCGGTGCCCGGAACGGCTCCCAGTGCGTCTCGAGTCCGGCGGCCTCGAAACGCCGGCGGACGTAGGTGGACGCCTCGCGCTCCTGAGGCGTGGTCGATCCACGCGGGCCGATCACGCCGGCGAGGTGTCGTATGTGGTCCATCGCGGTGCTCAGCATGGTTCCGTGCATGATGGCACTCGCGCGCCCGTCCCGTCTGCTGGAGGTCGCTCGGGGAGATCGGCGTCTGAGCGCCTCGAACGTCCCGACCGCCGTCATCTAGCATGAGGGAAGACGAACGGCGACGGAGGGACGACCATGGCGAGCCAGCGGCTCCAGGCGCACCCGATCCTCGACGTCACACCACGCAGTGGGGTCGTGTTCGCGTGGGCGGGTAAGCCATGCGTCGCTGCGCAGGGCGAGGTCATCGCCACCGCCCTCACGGCCCAGGGCGTCCGCGTGTTCGGCAGCCACGCCCATGACGGCAGCCCACAGGGTCTCTTCTGCGCCAACGGCCAGTGCGCGCAGTGCCTCGTCGTGGCCGATGGCGTGCCGGTCAAGGCGTGCACCACCGTGGTGACGCAGGGCATGCGCGTCGATCCGCTGCACAACGTGCCGGGGTTGCCGTCGGTCGATGCGGCGCCGCGCCTGCGTGATGTGGAGCGTCTCGAGGTGCCGGTGCTCGTCGTCGGTGGTGGTCCGGCGGGCCTCGCGGCGGCCGCTCAGCTCGGCCTGCGGGGGGTGCGCACGCTGCTGATCGACGACAAGGACCGCCTCGGTGGCAAGCTCGTCGTGCAGACGCACCGCTTCTTCGGCAGCGTCGACGCCGTCCACGCCGGCACGCGCGGCATCGACATCGCGACGCGGCTCGCCGAGGAGGCGACCGCGCATGCGTCGGTCGAGGTGTGGCCCCTGTCGACCGCCGTCGCCGTGTTCGGCGACGGCTGGGTCGGTGTGTTGCGGCCCGGCGGTCGCTACGTGCTGGTGCGCCCCGAGGTCTTGCTCGTGGCCGCCGGCGCGCGCGAGAGATCGCTGTCGTTCCGCGGCAACACGCTCCCCGGCGTCGTCGGCGCGGGCGCGTTCCAGACGCTCCTCAACCGGGACATGGTGCGCTTCGCGGAGCGCGTGTTCGTCGTCGGCGGAGGCAACGTCGGGCTGATCACGGCGTACCACGCGTTGCAGGCTGGGGTCCACGTCGTCGGTCTGGCCGAGGTCGCCCCGGCGTGCGGTGGCTACCGGGTCCACCACGACAAGCTCGTTCGGGCCGGGGTACGCATCCATACCTCGCACACGATCGTCAGTGCCAACGGCGAGGGAGCGGTCGAGTCGGTCACGATCGCGCGGGTCGACGAGGCGTTCCGGCCGGTCCCGGGCAGCGAGCGCTCCTTCGCGTGCGACGCAGTGCTCGTCGCCGTTGGGCTCGACCCGGTCGATGACTTCACGGCCAAGGCGGGCGCGGCGGGCCTGCGGGTCGTCGCCGCCGGCGACGCCGACGCGGTCGCAGAGGCGTCGGCGGCGATCTTCGCCGGTCGCATCCGCGGCCTGGAGGTGGCGCGCACGCTGCGCGCCTGCGACGACGCCGTGCCGGACGTGTGGCACCGCACGGCCGAGGTGCTGCGCTCGAGACCCGGTGAGAGCGTGTCACGGTCGCCTTCGCAGGCGACCTCGGGCGTGCGACCGGTGTTCCACTGCGCTCAGGCGATCCCGTGCAACCCCTGCGCGTCGGTCTGTCCACAGCACCTCATCCACGTGGACGAGGACGACATCCGTCAGGTGCCGACGTACCTCGGCGACGCCGATGCGTGCCTGGGGTGTGAACGCTGCGTGCGGATCTGTCCGGGGCTCGCCATCACGCTCGTCGATCGACGCGACGACCCGGCGTTCCCGATCGTCACCATCCCCTTCGAGTTCGATGTCACGCCCTTGCTCGACGCTTCGCTCGTGAACGTCGTGGACGGCAGTGGTGGCGACCTCGGCACGGCCGAGGTGACGCGCGTCCGGCGCGCGGGTCGCGGGGCAGACGGCACCGCGCTCGTGAAAGTGCGCGTGCCGGCGGCCATCGCCGAGCGCGTGGCCGGTCTGCGTGCTCGCGTGGCCGCTGCCCCGGAGCCGCTCGACACGTGGGTGTCGCACGTGGCCGACGACGAGGTGGTGTGCCGCTGCGAGCGTGTGCGGGCGTCGGCGCTGCGCGGCCGCATCGCCGACGGGGAACGCGACGTGAACGCGCTCAAGGCGCTGACGCGTGCCGGTATGGGCGCCTGTGGGGGCAAGACGTGCACCCCGCTCATCGGGCGGCTCTTCGACGATGCGGGAGTTCCGCGTGAGGCGGTGACGTCCGGCGTGCGGCGACCGCTCTTCGTCGAGGTCGCGCTCGGGGCGTTCGCCGGGGTCGACGGCGAAGCCTGATGGAGCGCTTCGACGCCGTCGTCGTCGGGGCCGGCAGCGTCGGTCTGCCGACGGCCCTGGCGCTGGCCGAGTCGGGCCTGCGCACGGTCGTGTTGGACGTCGCCGCGAGCCTCGGTCAGGGTGCTCACAAGGCGGCGATCGGAGGCGTGCGCGCCACGCATGGTGACCCGGCCAAGCTGCGCGTTGGCCGTCACAGCCTCGACGCCTTCCGGACCTGGCAGGGGAGGTACGGCGACGACATCGAGTGGGTCACGAGCGGCTACGCGTTCGTGGCATACCAAGAGCGTGAGGCGACGATGCTGCAACGGCTCGTCGCGGCGCA
>PWQI01000172.1 GCA_003556805.1 Trueperaceae bacterium
ACGTCCCGGTGATCTACGAGGGCGCGCTGATGAACCCCGTGGTGCACCACATCGAGCACCTCGTGTTCCTGGTGAGCGCGATCATGCTGTGGTGGCCGATCCTGAGCCCGCTGCCCGAGCGTCCACGGGCGCCGCACCTGGTCCAGATGGCCTACCTCTTCACGATTCCGATCGCCCAGCTGCCGGTGTTCGCCGCGATCACCTTCTCGCCCGACGTGGTGTACCACACCTACGCGATCGCGCCGCGGGCCTACGCCTGGTTGTCGCCGCTCGCGGACCAAGCCCTCGCCGGCGCCATCATGAAGGTGATGGGCTTGGCCTTCTTCAGCGTGCCCTTCACGCGCATCTTCTTCGACTGGTACCGACTCGAGAACCGTCGAAACGTCACCCAGGGTGACATGCGTCGCAGCCTCGACCCTACCGCCGTCGGCGCCGACGGCGTCACCGGCGCGTGAGCGCCGCCGCGGCTGCTGCCACCGACGATGGCCCCATCCGGGCGATCGCCTTCGATTGGGGTGGCGTCTTCACGGAGGGCACCTTCGACGCTCGCGCCGTGACCGCCCTGGCGACGCTGTTCGGACGCCCCGAGGACGTCGTTGCCGGGTCGTACTACCCCCTCATGGAGCACCTCGAGGTCGGCGCCTTCGACCTGCCTGGCTTCCAGGCCCGCCTCGAGCGTGAGCTCGGCGTGGCGACCGACGGGGCGGCGTTCCGCGCCGCGTTCCTGGATGCGCCGCTGGAGCGCGCCGCCATGTACGAGGTGCTGGCCGGCATCCCCGAGCGCTACGGTGTGGCGATGCTCTCGAACAACGCGCCGGAACTGTGCGACCGCGTGCGAACCGACCCGCGCATGGCGCGCATCGAGCACTTCGTGTTCAGCAACGAGGTCGGCGTCCGCAAGCCCGACGCGGCGGCCTTCGCGGCCCTCACCGAGGCGCTCGCGTTGCCGCCGCATGCGACCGTGTTCATCGACGACAACGCCCACAACGTCGCCGCATGCGAGACGCTGGGGTTCCGAGGCGTCCTCCTCGACACGCCTGGGCGCTTCGCCGAGCGCTTTCGCGCGCTGCTGCCCGACCTCGGCCACCTCGTCACCGGGCCGGCGTGGTCGTGAGCTGGGATTCGCACGACGATCGGCCCGAGGCGCCCGGCGACGACCGGGGTCCCATCGGCACGCGGCCCATGAAGCTGCTGCAGGGCTACGTCTGGCATCCGCGTGAGCTCGACATCGACTTGGCCGACTACCTGCCCCGCAGCCTGGATCCCGGCGTCCACGTGCTGTGGGACGCCATGCCAGCCGCTCCGTTCACGTTCTTCGACGACGGCACGCTGGCGGCGACGCAACGGGTCTACCAGTTCACGGTCATGCGCTTCGTCCCCCCGGACGACGACCCAGCGGCCCTCCTGCCCTGGTTGGCGGAGACCCTCCAGGCAGCCCTCGAGCGCTCGCCCGAGGGCGTCGGCTGGCAGGTCATGGCGGATCTCAGGGAGCTGGGTTGACCGAGCGCTCGGGCGCGATCAGCGCCTCCCAAGGGCGCGCCCGATCAGCGCGAGCAGTCCGAACGCCAACCATTGCACCGCGTCGGGCGGCCGCGCCAGACGGAACTCGCGACGGTGCGCGAAGAGGATCTGCGCCAGGCGGAACGGGTCGGCACGGCCGTTCGCGCTCACGCGCTGGAGTGCCCACATGCGTCGGAAGAAGCCTTCGGTGTCGAGCGCTGGTGTGATCCGCCAGCCGAGCACGGCGCCGTCGTCCCCGACGGCGCGCATGGTGTGCACCGTCCCAGCGGGCACCGTGAACGCCTCGCCAGCCCCATACAGGAGCCGATCACCTGCCAGGGTCACCTCGAGGGCGCCTGAGCGCACCTCGAAGCGCTCGTCTTGCGCCGGGTGCAGGTGGAGCGGTGGTGGAGCGTCGGCCGCCACGTAGCGCACCTCGACCTCGAGCGCTTCGCCCGCAGTGTCTCGCGTCGTGCGCTCGAACGTGAGCCGTTCGCCACGAGCGTTGGTCACCACCTGCGGCCACGGGTCCATCTACCACAAACTATCATCGGCCCCGCTGGACACGACCGGACGCCGGTTCACACCGTGGATCAGTACCGGTATATCGCCGCCACGCCGGTCTCGACCGGCATGCGCTCGGCCGGCACCACGACCACCTCGCCACCCGTGCGCAGCACGGCCTCGGCGATGTCGTCGAGCACGTCCGAGGCATCGGTGCGGCTGGCGCCGCCCGGCTCCACGGCGCCTGACGAAGCGCCCACACGACCGGGTATCTGCCGATCGGCCTCGACCAGGAGGACCTTCACGCGCCCCTCCGTCGCCGCCCGGGCGACCGCCTTGACGTCGTCGCTGGCTTGGTCACGCGCTCGAGCGCTGCCGAAGCGATCGGACAGTTCGGCGAGTCGGCCCAGGTAGAAGGGCTCGAGCGCCTCCCACGCCTTCGTTCGCAAGGTGTCGAGATCGAACGCTTCGGGGTTGCCCTCCACACCGCCCTCGAGCAAGAAGGCGTTGTGGCTCACCGCACGGAACGGGGTGTGGTGCTCCTTGAGCGCCGCGAGCAGCAGTGGCAGGCCCGACGGCTTCGACACGTGCTCGCTCACCATCCGGTCGACATGCCGGAAGAATCGCTCGGTGTCGGTATCGATCTCCTCGTCGCGGCCGCCGTGACCGTGATGCATCGCCGCGCTGCCGGTCCCGCCGCCCTTCATGCCGTACGAGGCGACGGTGAGGTGCGGCTCGCTGCGCTCCTCACCGAGGGCCTCGGTGAGCGTCAGGGGAACGCCGGGCAGCTCGATCTCGTCGAGCGCGTAGCGGTTCCCCTCGTACACGCGCGCCTCGTGCCGCGTGAGTCCGAGGAGCGTGAAGCGGTCGGCCGACTGCAGCGCCCGCACGAGCGGCTTCACGTGGAAGCTGTCGCTCACCACCACGCGTTCGGAGACGGAGCGCTGGAGCTCGACGAACGCGAAGCGCTCCGGCGAGGCCAGGACGGCCAGGCCGTCGGTGCGGTGGTTCCAGAAGGCGCGATCCTGCCCTAGCCGCTCGAGTCGCTCGACGATGGCGTCGACCTCGGGTCCATCGAAGGCGTCGCGAAGGCGCTTCTCCGCGTCGCGCACGAGGTTGCGGTAACGGATGGGGTCTTGCTCGTTGTCGGGGTGGTGACGGTGCGTCGGCTGGTAGATCGACACGCACGGTGGTGCGTGGTGTTCGAGGAGTTCGCGGAGTCGCTCGAAACCGAAGTGCTGCATACGGCCTCCCTCGTAGGTCGTGGAGAGGGACCGGTCGCGCGGCACCGGTGGGCCGCAGCGCCCTCGGTCGGACGCGCGGCACCGGCACCTGCGGACCGGTCCGGACGTGTCCCGATGGTACGCCCAACGCGACGGCTGCGCTGTCGGGCACGAGCTTGCGCGTGGTAGCGTCGCGCCATGTCGTTCGCGGCGGCCCCAGGCCGCTGGACCGTGGTCGCGGTCTTCCTGATCGCCTACTGGCTCTCGTTCTTCTACCGTTCGACCAACGCCGTGATCGCCGATGACCTGGCGCGCGACGTCGGACTCGGTGCGTCCTCGCTCGGCCTGATGACCAGCCTGTTCTTCCTCGTGTTCGCGGCGGTGCAGCTGCCGCTCGGCTCCGCGCTCGACCGCTACGGCGCGCGCTTCGTGACCCCCGCACTGCTCCTGGCCGCCGTGGCCGGCAGCCTGGTGTTCGCCACGGCCAGCGACTTCGGCGGTCTGGCGCTCGGTCGCGCGCTGATCGGCCTGGGGATGGCGGGGGTGCTCATGGGTGCGCTCAAGGCCTTCGCGTCGTGGTTCGACCCGCGCGCCTTCGCGACGGTGTCGAGCGTCTTCGTCGGCATCGGCTCGCTCGGCGCGCTTGCGGCCGCCACGCCGCTGGCGTGGCTCGCCAGCACGATCGGCTGGCGCGGCGTCTTCGGTTGGGGTGCGCTGGTCGTGCTCCTGGCCGCCATCGCGATCGCGGTCGTCGCGCGGGAGCCGGTGCGCGCGCGCACACGCGAGCCGGCGCATGCGCCCGGCAGCACCGCCGCCACGCGCCCGCGTGCGGGCTTCGGCCAGGTCTTCCGCGACGACGCCTTCTGGCGCTTGGCGCTGCTCACGTTCGCCGTCACCGGAGGCCTGTTCGCCTGGCAGGGACTGTGGGCGGGTCCGTTCCTCACGCAGGGCCTGGGTCTCGACGTGCTGCGCGCGGGCAACGTGTTGCTCGCCCTGGGGGCGGGCATCACGGCCGGCTTCCTGTCGAGCGGTGTCGCGGCCGCGCGATTGGGCGTAGAACGGACGCTGGCTCTGGGTGCGACCGCGTTCCTCGCAACGCTCGTCGCGTGGCTCCTCGTGACGCCGGCGTGGCCGCTGCCGCTGCTCGTGGTGCTCGCGGCTCTCATGGGCCTGACGGGTGCGAGCAACGTCCTGAACTACGCGGCCGCCCGCGACGCCTTCCCGCACATACCCGGGCGCGCCGTGACCGCCGTGAACCTGTTCGGCATCGGCGGCGGCGCGCTGCTGCAGTGGGGGCTCGGCGCCGTGATCGGCGCCTACCCGACTGAGGCCGGCGGCCACGACGCGACCGCGTTCCGCGCCGCACTCGCCGTCACGGCCCTGCTCGTGGCGATCGCCCTGGCGCGCTACGCGCCGCTCACGCGGCGGAGCGGTCCTCGTCACCCACAGCCGGGATGAGGTGCACGTCGCGCTGCGGGAAGGGGATGCTGATGCCATCGGCATCGAACCGTGCCTTCACCGCCTGGGTGATCGCCCAGCGCGTGGTGAAGAGGTCTGCGGGCGCCGTCCAGAACCGGCACAAGATGTCGACCGAGCTGTCGCCGAGCCCGTCGACGGCGATCACCGGCTCGGGCTCGGCCAGCACCCGCGTGTCGGCAGCGAGCACGGCCCGGATCGCGCCGATCGCCGCGTCCATGTCGTCTCCGTAACCGATGCCGAACGTGAGGTCCGCCCGGCGGCGCTGCGCCTGGCTGAAGTTCTGGACCTCGTTGCCCCATATGGTGCCGTTCGGCATGTACACGACGACGCCCTCGAACGTGCGCAGCTTCGTGATGAACAGCCCGATGTCCTCGACGACGCCGGCGATCCCGTTGACCATCACCGCGTCGCCGAGCTTGAACGGCCGCAGCGTCAGCACCAACACGCCGGCGGCGACGTTGGCGAGCGCGCCCTGCAGCGACAAGCCGATCGCCAGGCCGGCGGCACCGATCAGGGCGACGAGGCTGGTGGTCTGCACGCCGAAGCGGTCGAGCACGGCGACCACCGTGAACACGATGACCAACGCGCGCAACACCCGACCGGCCACACCGGCGAGGGTGGCATCGACCTTGGGGCTGCGGCCCGTGACGCGCCTGACGGTGCGTTCCACCCAGCCTGCGAACACCCATCCGAGCGCCAGGGTCGCCGCGGCGGCGAGCACGTTGAGCGCCAGGGCGACGATGGGGTCGACGATGTCGGGGCTCAGGTCCATGGACTCCTCCTCGAAGACGACGCGTCGGCCGTCCAGCGCGTGCGAGCGTACGCCAGGCGCCTACAAGGGCATGTTGCCGTGCTTCTTGAAAGGCCGTTCCACGCGCTTCCCCTCGAGCCGGGTCAGGTGGCGCACGAGGGCCGTGCGGGTGTCTTTCGGGTCGATGACGTCGTCGACGTAACCGCGACCCGCAGCCAGGTACGGGTTGTCGAAGCGGGCCCGGTACTCCGCCACGAGCTTCGCGCGCATGGCGACTGGATCGCTGGCCGCCTGGATCTGTCGGCGGTTCAACACGTTGGCGGCGCCCTCGGCGCCCATCACCGCCACTGCGGCGGTGGGCCACGCCAGGACCACGTCGGCACCCATGTCGCGCGAGTTCATCGCCAGGTAGGCGCCGCCGTAGCTCTTGCGCACGATGAGCGTCACCTTCGGCACGGTCGCCTCGGCGTAGGCGTAGAGCATCTTGGCGCCGTGGCGGATGATGCCGCCGTGCTCCTGGGCGAGCCCCGGCATGAAGCCGGTGACGTCGACGAACGTGAGGATCGGGACGTTGAACGCGCCGCACGTGCGGATGAAGCGCGCCGCCTTGTCCGAGGCGTCGATGTCGAGCGTACCGGCCAAGACGCTCGGATCGTTCGCCACCACGCCCACGGCGCGGCCGCCGAGGTGCGCGAAGCCGGTGATGACGTTGCGCGCGAACCCCGCGTGCACCTCCAGGAAGCGGCGCTCGTCGACCACCGTGCGCACCACCTCGAGCATCGGGTAGGCCTTGCGCTGGTCGGGATGGACGAGCTCGGTCAACTCGGGCGTCTCGCGAGTCTCCGGATCGCGACTCGGGCGCCGCGGCGGCGCTTCGCGCGCCGATTGCGGCAGGTACGCGAGCAACTGGCGCAGCAGCTTCAGCACGGCGCGGTCGTCGTCGGCCACGAAGTGCGCGACGCCCGAGCGACGCGCGTGGACGTCGGCCCCGCCGAGCTCGGCGAAGGTCACCTCCTGGCGCGTCACCGAGCGCACCACGTCCGGGCCGGTGATGAACATGTACGCCGCGTCGCGAGCCATGAGCACGAAGTCCGTGAGGGCCGGGCTGTACACGGCTCCGCCCGCGCACGGGCCGAGGATGGCGGAGAGCTGCGGCACCACACCGGAGTAGACGGCGTTGCGGTAGAACACCTCGCCGTACCCCGACAGCGAGTCGACGCCCTCTTGGATGCGGGCCCCGGCCGAATCGTTGAGGCCGATGATCGGCGCCCCGACCTGAACGGCCATGTCCATCACACGGCAGATCTTCTGGGCGTGCATCTTGCCGAGGCTGCCACCCAACACGGTGAAGTCTTGGCTGAAGACGAACACGTCGCGGCCACCGATGGTGCCCGAACCGGTGATCACGCCTTCGCCAGGGGCATCGATGCCGTCGTGCAGTGGCTCGACGAAGGCGCCGAGCTCGACGAAGCTGCCCTCGTCGAGCAGGAGGTCGAGGCGCTCGCGGGCGCTGGCCTTGCCGGCCGCGTGTTGCTTCGCCAAACGCGCGTCGCCCCCGCCCTTGGCGATGCGCTTGCGCCGCTCTTCCATCTCGGCGGTGAGTTCGCTCATCCAGCGGCGGGTGTCGTCCGGCATGCGGCGCCTCCAGGGCGGGTCGATCGGTCGTCAGCGTTGCTGCGGTCCGATGAAGCGCGTCTCCTCCGGGTGGACGTATCCCTGCCGGCGCGCCAGCAGCTCCCGGTAGCGCTCGTCATCGAAGCGTTCGGCAACGGCGCGAAGGTCGGCTGTGTCGCGAGCGATGGCGTCCAGTTCCGCCTCGAGGCGGGCGATCTCACCCTCGGTGTAGGCCAATCTGCGCACCTCGACCACCATCAGCCCGGCCACGTGCAGGCTGCCGAGCAGGCAGACCGCCACGAGCAGTGCGTTGATGCCGCGCGCCACGCGCACGGGGCGCCTCGCGCCGGCTTCGGTCGTCGCGCCCGCTGCGTCACCGACGCCGCGCTCGCCATCGGCGTCCGGGTCGTGCCGAGGAACGATCCTCGTGGCCCCCCGCGGTCGCGGTGCTGCGTCGCTGGCGTCGTCCGTAGCGGCGGTCGCGGTCGCTCGCGGCCGCAGGTCGAAGGCCGTCCGCGGCGGCCTCACGAGGTCACCTCGGCCACCGCCAGGGCTTGCCTCAGGAAGCGCGTGGCATCCTCCGGCGGAGTCGGGTTCACGTACGCGCCGCTGGCCCAGTCGAGGCCGGCTTGACGCGTCAAGCGCGGCAAGACCTCGAGGTGCCAGTGGTAGGCGGGATCGCCCGCGTGAGGGCGCGTGTGCAGGATCATGTTGGTGGGCGGCGCATCGAGTGCCACGTGCAGCGCGCGCGTGAGCGCCTGCAGCAGCGCGGCCAACAGCGGCAGGTCGTTGCCCGCAAGCGAGGCGAAGGCGCTCTGATGCCGGCGCGGCACGATCCACGTCTCGAAGGGCGTCTTGGCGGCGTACGGCGCCACCGCGACGAAACCGCCGTTGCTGGTGACGACGCGCTCGCGCTGCTCGAGCTCGTGCTCGAGCACCTCGCAGAACAAGCAGCGCCCGGTGGCGGCGTGGTGCGCGGAGGCGGCGGTCGCCTCCTCCTCCACCCAGCGGTTCGGCACCGGGGCCGCCAACACGCGTCCGTGCGGATGGTCGATCAGTGCTCCCGCCGCCCGGCCGGTGGTCCGGGTGATTTGCACGTGCCGTACGTCGGGGTCACGGGCGAGGAACGCCAAGCGGTCGCGGTAGAGGCCCAACACGTCGCTGAGGTGCGCCACCGACATGGCACCCAGCGTCATCGCGGGGTCGGGGTGCTCGATCACGAGCTCCTCACGGCCGGTCGCCAGGCGCCAACGGAAGGGCCCGTCGAGCCGCTCATCGCTCGGCCGCGCTTCGTACGGCGAGCCCGGGGCCGGCAGCACGCGCGCGCGCCACTCGGGATCGTTGGCGCTCGAGGCGCTGGGCCGCAACGCCTGGATCTCCGGAGGCAGCGAGGCTTCCAGTCCGGGCACGTACGGCGACGGCGTGTCGGCGCCGTCCACGCTGCCGAAGTCGGAGCGCACCAGCCCTCGCTCCGGGAGCATCAGGACCCAGGCGGGGCCGAACGGGTCCTTCCGCAAGACGGGCATGGTCGACAGTGTACGTGGCTGGGGCGGGGCGTGGGCGTGACCTTCCTCAAAGCCAACGCGTGTGAGGACCTCCACCCCGGCGCTTTCGCGCCGGGACTATCGTGGCGGTGTTCGCCTGCGCCAGGGCGCGGGGCGAACCGGAAGGACGCCACTGCCCGTGGAACACGATGTGACTGGGGCCCGGATCCTGGTCGTGGACGACGAGCCGGCCAACACGCTGCTCCTCACGCGCATCTTGGGCGCCGCGGGGTATCGCAACGTCGCGTCCACGAACGAGGCGGACGAGGCGCTCGAGTGGTTCTGCGCCGCGACACGTGACGGCGTCCCCTTCGACCTCGTGTGCAGCGACCTGCACATGCCGCGCGTCAGCGGCCTCGAGTTGATCGAGCGCGTGCGCGCCGAGCTCGACGAGGACGACTTCCTGCCCGTGCTGGTGATCACGGCCGACCTGACGCCCGCGGCCGAGGAGGAGTGCCTGCGGCGCGGCGCGAGCGACTTCGTCACCAAGCCGTTCAAGAAGACGCAGATCCGCCTGCGCGTCGCCAACCTGCTGCGCACCCGCCACCTGCAGGCCGCCCTGCGCGAACACAACGAGCGCCTGGAGACGGCGGTGCGCGAGCGCACGGCCGACCTGGAAGACGCGCGACAAGACGTCCTCGAACGCTTGGCGTCGGCGGCCGAGTACCGCGACTACACCACCGGCCAACACACGCAGCGCGTGGGACAGCTCGCCGGGCTGCTCGCCGAACAGCTGGGCTGCGACCCGACCACGGTCGAGCTCGTCAGGCGCGCAGCGCCCCTGCACGACGTCGGCAAGATCGCGATCCCCGACCACATCCTGCTCAAGCCCGGCCCACTCACGTCGCGCGAGTTCGCGCAGATGCAAGAGCACGTCGAGGCCGGCTCGCGCCTGCTGGCGCGCGGGCGCTCCGACCTGATGGCGATGGCCGAGACGATCGCGCGCACGCACCACGAGCGCTGGGACGGCAGCGGCTATCCCCTCGGCCTGATCGGCGACGCGATCCCGCTGGAGGGCCAGGTCGTCGCGGTCGCAGACGTGTTCGACACCCTCGTCAACGAGCGCCCCTACAAGCGCGCATGGCCGGTGGCGCGGGCCGTCGACGAGATCCGGCGCCAGCGCGACCGCTGGTTCTCACCCCTGCTGGTCGACGCCTTCATGGCGGTGCTCGAGGCGAACCCGGACCTGGTGACGCTGCTCGAGCGGTCCGTGAGTCGCGAGCACGCCGATCGCGAACAGGCGGCCCAGCGCGGCTGACGCGCACTGGCCGTTGCCCCGATCGCTCGTC